>JAIMBU010000096.1 GCA_023511325.1 Gorillibacterium sp. | reverse complement strand
CCTGATCGTCCAGTTGGGCGATAAAGGCGTTCATGCCGACTTTTCGGTCATAAACATCTCTTAATTTATATCCTTGATTACCGGTTTGCTCCAAAGTTTCGGGAAGATTCTTAGCGATTCGTTCCGCTAAGGAAATCTTTCGCTTTGGCACCTCTACAAAGATGAGTTCATACGAGCCGTCTTGCTTCCGAGGGCCTGGCTTCATTCTCGTAATGCCTTCCGACGGCGCCAGCGCTTCTTGCAGTTGCTCTACGACTTGAAGAGCCTCCACAACGTAACCGCTTTGACCGCTCACACCGATTTCCGCCAAATTCTTGACACTGCTTCCCACGTAAAAGCGGTACGTCCCAGCTTCCAGCACATAAGCGGAAGGCTGCCCCGTCACACCGGTGTCATCATAAGAGGCCATGGAATGAACAGGGAAGCTCACGGTAAGCCGCTGCGATTCACCCGCCTGAAGGACTTTCGTCTTCCCGAATGCTGCCAAAGCCTTAGCCGGCTGTCCCAGCTTTCCTTGCGGCGCTTCGTAATAGACCTGCACGACCTCTTTGCCCGCAAAGGTAGTTCCCGTATTGGTTACAGTTACGTCGATTTCAACATACTCTACCTCTGCTTTGAAGGTCAGCTTGGCATCCTCTGGCTCAAGCTTAAATGAGGTATAGGATAACCCGTAACCAAATTCAAATTGAACCTTATCTGGGTAAAACGTCTCGAAATAACGATAGCCCACATAGATATCTTCCTGATAAACGTTTTTTAATTGATTGCCGTAATTGCGGGTTGAGGGATAATCCTCGATCGAATAAGCAATGGTATCGGTTATTTTCCCGCTCGGTGTGACCTCACCAGCCAGCACGTCGGCAATTGCATTACCTCCTTCCATGCCGCCATGCCAAGAATAGATGACGCAAGAAATGGGGTGCACATAACTTTCATCGTTCATCCAGCTCATATCGATAATATTCGATACATTCAGGACAACAACAGTTTGTTCAAAATAAGCAGTCACCTGCTTCAACATCGCTTTTTCTTCCGCCGTTAATTGGTAGCTTCCCGGTTCATCGGCATTATCCTGGTCTTCTCCCGCCGTACGTCCAATCACAACGATCGCTTTGTTCGATTTGCTTCTTGCCTCCGATACCAATTCAGCAGTTAAAGGCATTTCCTTCTGCTGCCACGGCTCGGCAGCCCAGCCGCCTCCACCATTATCAAAGGGATTCAGCTCCAGCCACTTTTCATAGACAGCCGCCAGTTCTTCGTTGACAGCAAGGTTCTTTTTACCACGAAGACCCTCCAGCAGATTGGTCGTATAAGCAACGTGGACACTCCCGCCGGAACCTGTGCCACTGCGATAGTAATCAACTTGGGTTCTGCCAAAAATGGAGACGATTTCGCCATTTCGAAGCGGAAGCACCTGTCCTTCATTCTTTAACAGCACCGCGCCCTCTGCGGCTACCATTCGACTAAATTCAGCAAAACCTTCCAATGGAACTCCCAGACTCTGTGTACTCAATTTGTTTCCTCCCGGTTGTCATTTCACACCTAATGCTGGTTCTATAAAGATTCCTCGTTCCTTGCGGAATTTCCAGTTTTCCGCGAACCCAGCATGCTCCTTATAGAGAATCTCCAAAAAAATAAAAGCTATCTATTAATATACAAGCAGTGCTTATAAAATAGCAAAATCCACAGCTCTTACAGCTGTGGATTCTGTCCGTTTTGTCGAGAAACGATCCATTTAGCTTAGTCCAGCAAAAGCGCGTTAGCAATTAGCATGTCGATCTTGCGGATATCTACCCCTTTATGCAATTTCACTTTGATATGACCCGCCCGTGTCCACAATTCAACCTCAGCATTAACATCGAGAAACTTCCCTGCGTTCTCTGTGGACCACATATTAATAGAGGAATAAGGCAAGGAATAAATCTCCACCTTTTTGCCTGTCAGACCTTGCGCATCTCTCACGATCAACCTTTTATTTGTAAAAATTGCGGTATCGCGGAAGGTTTTATAAGCTGCAACCGCTACTTCTCCAGTCACCAGCAAATCGTTAACATCTTGGGGAATGGGACATTCTGCTACCAGGGTCCATTCTAGAATACTTGATGTTTCTGCCATCTACTTAGCCTCCTAATGATATCGTTATCCTATATGCAATGATTCGACATCACTCTCTCCTCCCCTTCTTTTTCCATTGTTTTTATGATTTTAGAGTAGTTTAGAATCTCATCTCTCCACTCTCTACTCAAAGCCGTGTTAAAAAGTGCACTCTTTACCGGATGTTGTTCTCCTCTCCCGCCGATAGTTGCACTATATAATAGATGTAGGATACGGGGAAATTCCCGAGTATAAATGATCAACGCTGACTTTCAAAGGCTCAGCAAAATCTGATATAGACAGGAGCATGATCATGAGCAAAGCTTGGTGGCACAAACCACAACGTATCATCCAGACCAACCTGCAGGTTCGCGATACCGACCAAATTGATCCTGTGCGGCTCGCCGCTCAAATGAAGGAGATGGGCGCTACAGCGCTTGTTTTTAATGTCGGTGGGATCTATGCCTGGTACGATACGCAATTGCCTTATCATCACAAAAATGAATTCCTGCCCGACTACGACCTGCTCGGTGCTGTTATTGAAGCCTGCCATCACGAGGGACTGCGATTCATCGCTAGGTTCGATTTCAGCAAGGCGGAGGACCAAGTTTATCTGCGCAAGCCTCAGTGGTTTGTATGCAACCGTGAGGGTAAGCCTCATGTAAGTGGAGCCCAGCGGCCAGGTGACTGGTCGTTGCTTATGTCCACCTGCATCAATGCCCCTTACCGGAATGACGGCCTCGCCATCCCCGTCATTGACGAGGTGCTCACCAAGTACGATATTGATGGTATTTTCTTTAATGCCCCACAATACTTGGTCTGCTACTGCAATACATGCCGGCTTAAATACGAGGCGAAATATGGCCGGGAGCTACCAGATGATCCTGCCCTCTTTGAACCCGATTGGGCTTCTTCTTGCCAAAAAGATAATATGGACCGTATTTATGGTTTTCTCAAGAAGGGGCATTCGCATGTGCCCTTGATCCTCTATTACTTCTACCATCGTGAGGATATGCGCAAGCGCGCGGAGACTAGCGACATGTTCTGTACGGAAGCGCAGAATGTGCTCTCCAAAGGATACCGAGAGATTCCAGAATTCTGGGTGCCTGCGGTAAATATGATGTTAGGTCGAACCCTTCCTGATCGTCCCGCTCCATTTGGCATTATCCATTCCAGCCCGGGTATGGACTGGCGGCATACCGGACTGCCCATAGCAGATTATGAATTCTGGATGAGCCAGGTGCCTGCTCATGGCGGTCAAATCTGGCATTCGTTGACGGGCATTCCGGATACGATAACGGACAAACGAATCCTTACCGCCGTCACTGAAATGAATCGGCAAATTGCCAGCTATGAACCGTACATGGAAGGGCTGTCTCCTTTCTCCCAGGTCGCATTGTTGTGGAAATCGGAGCCTCCAGCTGAAGGCTGGGCAAACGGATTGCTCGCTAGGCAAATTCCGTTCGATCTGATGCTGGAAGAAGAAACGTCGGTTGAGCGGCTGCGACCCTATCTCGTTCTTATCATTCCCGAAGGTTTCACTCTGACAGAACGACTTGTCATCCATATGCGGCAATATGTTGAAGAGGGAGGACACGTCATCTTTGAAGGGGAACCGCCAAAGGACTCGCCCGAATGGTTCGATGTACTAGGCATCGAGGCGGAGACAATGACAGGCGAGTCGCTAATTGCCTCCTACATCCGGCTTGAGGATTGTGAGAATCCGCTTCGGCGACAACTAGAGCAGACCACCCTGCTTCCGCACCGCGGACGAGTGACATACTGTACACCAAAAGCGAGCTCGCGCGTGTTGGCGACGCTAGTCCCTCCGTTTTCTCCGCTGGAAAGCGTTGGATCGCCGCCGGAGCGAGCATCACTGCCTGTCAGTCATACCGAGCTGCCGATGTGCTGTGTATCCACATGCAAGCTTGGCACCGTCGTTTACCTCCCCTTCTCGCTGAGCGCACTGATTAACGACTTCAAGCTGGCAGACCACTATCAGCTTTTGTCAAACCTGATCGACATGTTGCTCGGTGATGAGAAACGTATTCAGGCAAGTCATTATCACGGCCTTCAAGTGGCTTTATTTCGCAAGCCCGATCAATACATGATCAATCTGGTTAATGGAACGGGTAGTAGACCGCTGTCGACCAATGTGCCGCTTCACGACATCGAAATTGAATTGACACTCGAAGCAACGGACGTTCTTAAGGAGGTTCGTCTGCTTATCTCCGGCAAGCCAGCCACCTACCGCTTAAATGGAAACAAGTTGACGATTGTATTAGACGTTTTGCCTGTATGGGAAAGCGTGCTCGTGTTGTGCCAACCCTAATTGTATGCTTACGAGGAGACAAGATACGTTATTGTGGTAACCACTGAAACCCTTCGTTTTTAATTAGCTTTCTAAGAAAAGCCGACTTTTACATGGCACCGAATGTAAAGTCGGCTTTTAAATTTGCCGTAAAGTTTGCATATTTTAATCAAACAGGCAGCTTTTGCATATGAAGGATATGCAAAAGCTGCCTGTTTGATTTTTTAAAGCTCTTCAGTTGGCCAGTACAATGTCCCATTCATGAATATCGTACTGACGTGCTCCTTTTACAATGTAAGGATCTTGTTTTACCCAATGCTCCGCTTCTTCATAGGAAGTCGCTTTGTAGATCACTAGCCCCCCAGCACCGTCAACAAATCGGCCGTTAGCCATTAGCATTCCATCCGCCCGCCGCTCACCCAGAAAGCGCAAGTGCTCCTCTCGGTACAGCACACTTTTCTCAGGGTCAAGCATACGTAAGAAAACGGCATAATGTTTAATTTTCCTCGACTTATTCTCCTTCGTGCCATGCTCCAAATAATAGGGATACAGTCCCGACATATCCAGTTCGCCAAATTCGCTGCCAACCACTTTGTTCAGAAGTGCCTGCACATTCTTTCCTGCCTGCAAGTTGACACCGGAAGCAGTAGCCATCTCCGCCACCAAATTCAGGTCCTTGGCAAGCAGCTTCAGCGCAAAACCAGGTGTAAAGCTTTCTTTGACCATGAACTGTGTGTAGTGACGTTCCATAATTCGACTCTGAGCGAAGCTCTGGTTTAATATTTTGAACAGCAAGTCCAGATCAAGCCCCATATGCTTGGCGAGTGCAAATGCCTCACTTACCGCTTGCGTATGAATAGCGACCATCAACTGATTGATTAACTTAAACGCCGATCCACTGCCGCACGGACCGATATAATGGATATCCTGACCGATGGCTTGCAGGACATCATTGGCTTTTCCGAAGGTAACTTCTTTCCCGCCGACCATAATGCTTAGTGTACCCGCCGCTGCTCCTATCGTACCGCCGCTGACCGGAGCGTCCAAAAAATCAATGTTCGCTTGTTGCGCCTGCAGGTACAACTGACGACTTAATTCAGGAGATACGGTACTGCAGTCAATCAGAATGAGCCCCTCCCTCCCTGATGCGAATAATCCATTCTCCCCAGCATATACTTCTTCCACATCGTTGGGCATCGGAAGACAAGTGATGACGATATCCATCTCGGAAGCCAATTCGGAGATGGACAGTCCCGTTTGCCCGCCTTGTTCAGCAA
This sequence comes from Gorillibacterium sp., assembly GCA_023511325.1. Taxonomy (GTDB): domain Bacteria; phylum Bacillota; class Bacilli; order Paenibacillales; family NBRC-103111; genus Gorillibacterium. The sequence goes on along the minus strand of JAIMBU010000096.1, from coordinate 2,075 downwards.
ACTTCCGTTCCCGGTCGGCACTGCGATTTTTCCCATACACCTCAAACCCTGCCTTTTGCAGATTCAAGGCCATTGGAAAGCCCATATTCCCCAATCCTATAAATCCTATTTTCATTTCAGGTTCCACCTCATTCATTTTCTATTAAGACACTTCAACTACTCCTTGACGGAACCGATCATAATGCCGTGAATAAAGTAACGCTGGATAAACGGGTATACCGCAATAATCGGTACCATGGACACGACGATTTTGGCAGCGTTCAAGGTTTTATCTGAAATTAATGAAAGCCGTGCTGCATCTTCGGCAGACATATTCTCCAGATTAACCTGCACGACGAGTTGCTGGATATACGTTTGCAGTGGATAATTCTGCGTCTTGTTCATAAAAATCAAACCGTCGAGAAACGAATTCCAATGGGTAACGAGGCTGAACAATGTAACGGTGGCAAGCGCCGGAACAGCAAGCGGCAAATAAATCTTCAGTAGCGTGTACCAGGGGCCGGCTCCATCCATCTTTGCAGCTTGATCCAGTTCCTTCGGAATGCCGCGAAAAAAGTTCATTAGGAGGATGACATTAAAGACGGGCACCGCAACCGGAAGCACCAGCGACCAGATCGAATTGACGAGACCCAGGCCCTGCACCGTAAGATAAAGCGGAATCAAGCTGCCCTTGAATAACATCGTAAAGACGAGAAACCACATAAATACATTGCGCAGCTTGAATTCATGCGCCGACCGCGACAGCGGATACGCCATCAGAACCGTCATCACAAAGTTGACGCTTCCACCAAGAATGACCCGTTTGGTCGATACCCAAAAGGCAAGCAGGAATGCTTTATCGCCGACCACGGTTTCGTAGGAGCTGAGGTTGGGATGAACGGGCCATAATCCGACTAGCCCGGCATTTGATGCAGCGCTGCTGCTGAACGACAAGGCAAGGGTATGCCAAATCGGCGCTATGCTAAGCAGCGAGATAAGTGACAGCAGGGCAATAATCGTTAAATCACCAAGCCGTCCCGACAACGAATGATCCCGGACGGTGCCCTCACGTGGAGCATGAGCCTTAACTACCTTTTCATTTATCATATACATCACACCTCCTGTCAGAAAATTCTGTAATCGCTGAATTTATTAGCCAGCGTGTAGGCACCGACGATCAAGGAGAAGCTGATAGCCGATTTGAGCAAGCCAATGGCTGTGGCAAGCGAATACTGCATTTCCAACAGCCCCGCCCTGTACACATACGTGTCAATAATATCACCCGTTGAGTAAACAGCAGGATTGTACAGATTGAAGACTTGGTCAAAACCAGCATTCAAAACATTGCCAATGCCAAGCGTCGCCAACAGAATGACCGTCGATGAGACACCGGGCAGCGTAATATGCCAGATCCGCTGTAGTCTGGTAGCGCCGTCTACTTCGGCCGCCTCATAGAGCATTGGATTGATCCCCGTCAGTGCTGCCAAGAATATGACGAGATTAAAGCCGAGCTCCTTCCAGACATCACTGCCGATGATAATGGCAGGGAACCAGTCATTCCTGCCCAGGAATAGAATCGGTTCCACACCGAACCAGCCGAGAATGCTGTTGATCCCGCCGTTAAGAGACAACAATTCAGCCATTATCCCGGCCAGAATAACCCATGATAGAAAGTGAGGCAGATAAACGATTGTCTGCACCCAGCGCTTAAACAATACGTGTCTTACTTCGTTGAGCAACAGGGCGAAAAATAACGGGACAGTCAGATTAAAAATGATTTTCAAAGTGGCGATAACAAAGGTGTTGCGAAAAATGACAAAGCTGTCGTTCATCAGGAACATGTAGCGAAAATTTTCCAGCCCAACCCATACTTGATCTTTGAGTGGCACGCCTGGCGAATAGTTCATGAATGCCATGACTGAACCCAATAACGGCGTCGTCTCGAAGGTCAGAAGCAGCAAAATGCCAGGAATAAGCATAATCAGGTAAGGGGCTTGCAACTTCATCGTGCGCATTGCCGCTCATCTCCATTCAGGTAGAAATCAGTCAACGCCAAAAGGATGCTTTTGGCGTTGACGACTATTTCGCTTGACCAG
>JAIMBU010000095.1 GCA_023511325.1 Gorillibacterium sp. | reverse complement strand
GATTTCAGCAGCTATGGAATCTATCAGGAGTAACACCGACTCCGCGCCCGGCTGAACCGGCTGCCGCGTATCCCGAGGGAACTGTCATCGTGGAAGCAGAATCGGGAACGTTCATTCAGCCTTCTGGCACCCAGGCGAGACCCTATGGCAACCCTTGGGCGTTCGACAAGCTGTTGGCATCACTGTTTTTTAAGGGAGCGGCGGTATCATTCTCTAATGCACCTGCCTCCAACAACTTAATGGTAAGGTATCAAGCACCACCAGATGGTGATATTTATGTCTCCGTTTACGTCAACAATGTGCTAAAGGCGAGTCATGTCAAGCTGCCTGCCGTGGATCGTACGCATCAGACGACCTATCGGGTATTGACAATTCCTGTAGTAGTTCCGTCTGGCAGTACGGTAAAGTTCCAGATTAATTCAAACGATGATCAAACGCTTAACGGGGTATGGGATAATGTCCTTCTGGACAATATTGGTTTTGTGCCTGGCGAGGGAGGAGAGGAAGAAAATCCACCTTCGGAGCAAGCACCTGATGCGTATAGCGGAGTTTGGTCCATGGAAGGAACGATGAGCGGCACACCGACCTATGCCGGACCGAATCAGAGCGTGATCTTGGAAGCGGGTCACACCTATCGATTCAGTGCGTGGCTAAAGGGTAAGGGAGACATCGCGCTTGTCCTGCAAAAAGGGGATTGGAGCGGCGCCTTATCGTGGAACAAACATACCGCTAGCGAAGAATGGACCTCGATTGGTGATCAGATTGTGGTACCTGAAGGAGCTTCAGGCACTTATCACGCCCAGATTGCCGATGTCGATGGGAGCGGAGTACTTGCAACCGTCTACGTAGACAATGTTTCCATAAGTGAGGAAGGAGGACCCAATCTGTTAATCAATGCAGATTTTGAGCAGGGCAATATAGATTGGGTTGCCGGAGGTCCATTTCTGATCAAGGATCAAACGGTTCATCCATTGGAAGGCGGATTCGTAGATGACGATTTTTCCGCGACTCTGGAGAAATCAGGAAACATCGGCATTGATAGCGGCAATCCCTCAACGTTCGGCGGGGACACGGCACGATTAACCCGAACATCTTCGGATGATGGTTATGTCATTTACGAGGCAGATTACGACATCACCTCTCTCTCGATCCCAACATATAATTGGTCGGACCGAAAGCCGTCCCCACTGAAGGCGTTCGTCTCGGTAGATGGAGTAGATTATACGGAAGTAGCTTTGGAAACGTATAATTTAACAAATCCGGCGGCTGCCAATTGGCCTTTAATTGTCTATGAAGCGTACGGCATCTCGAGCGGTAATCGCTTCTTGAAGGTTGTCATGTCGAACAACGGCGAGAATGGTGAGGGCTGGGCGACACAAGTCGCGAGTATCACCGTCAATGAGAATACCGCTGCCGTGCAAGCCAATCCGAACCCGCAGAAAATTGATGGCCCGATTCAAGTGGCATTGACCTCTCGGACAGCTGGAGCCCGCATTTTCTATAGCTTGGGCGGTGGTCAGGAGACGGAATACAGTGTCCCGATCGAAATTGCCCACACAACTCATATTACCGCTTACGCCAAGAAAGCCGGTAAGCTGGATAGTCTCAAGCTGACTTTCTCCTATACGTCCCCCACGGACGAGATCGTGGATCCATTTGGCCAGATCAAAAGTGCTTCTTTTGCTGGAAAAGTGACCAGTGAAGAGCAGCTTAAGGCTGATCTTGCTGCCGATCAGGATTACTATAACAGTCTGACTCCGCCGGAGCGGGATGCATATGGTGGACTTCCGAACAGTAAGGAAAAATACGGGCTGGAAGCGAATGGTTTCTTCCATACGCAGAAGCTAGATGGCAAAAGCGTCATGGTCGATCCCTTAGGTAATCTTTATTTTAGTTTAGGTGTCAATGGTATTGGCTATGTAGGAGAGACCTACACACAGGTCGCCGGGCGCGAGTATGCATACGAATGGCTGCCAACCTATGAGGAAGGTGGAGAGTACGAAACCGCTTATTTGGATCCTAACGGCAACAACTTCTCCTTCTATGTGGCAAACCGCATTCGCAAGACTGGAGAGCCATTCGATCAGGAAGCCTTTTATTATGAAAGCGTAGACCAAATTAAGAAATGGGGCTTTACCGGAGAAGGAGCATGGTCAACGGAGAACTATGGCCGAGCGATCAATTTTCCGAGTGTGGCCTGGCTGTCGCTGCCTGATGCGCCGATTCCGGGTAGCGGTCTTTACGACATCTTCAAGCCGGGGCTGGCGGCCAATATGAGTACAGCATTTGCCGGACTGGCTGCTCGCAAGGATGATCAAACTCTGATCGGCTATATGTTCGGTAATGAACTTCCCTTCGATCAAATCAAAAGCAAGATTCCAGCAGCCAAGGCAAGCGAGGTTGGCTCGAAGCAACGTCTGGTCGATATGTTGAAGCTGAAATACAACGGCGATATTGCAGCGTTTAATGCAGCGTGGGTTAAATCAGCGGCAAGCTTTGACGAATTATACGAGCAGAGTCTCACTGTTACGACAGATGCTGCTGTTAAGGATATGGACGATTATACCCAGCTTTACCTGGATGCTTATTATGGAATGATTGCTACCGCTTTTCGCGAATGGGATCCGAACCACATGATTATCGGCGACCGCTGGCTTGCCGGGGTGATGAACGATGACAAGCTGCGGGGATACCTGGCAACGGCGGCAGGCAAGTACCTGGATGTACTTACCTACAACTACTACACCTACGATCTGAACCTAGATCGGCTAAAAACGATGTATGAGCAATCCGGTGGCAAACCGATGATATTTAGCGAATTTCATTATGGTGAACCCACGCAGGGATTGACATTTGCTGCCCGTCTGGCGGCTGACGAGCATGAGAAAGGCTTAATGTACCGCAATTATGTGGAGAAAGCGGCCGCTTCGGGTTATGTCGTTGGTACGGATTGGTTCGCTTATTTGGATCAGGCGCCGACGGGACGTTGGTTTCAAGGCTTAAGCGGAGAAGCCGGAGCCATCGGCCTATTGAATGTAGCCGATCATCCGTATAAGGATTTTCTGAGCTCGGTTATGGAAACCAACTACAGTATTTATGATCTTGTACTCGGCAACAAACAGCCTTATCAATATGCGTTTAGCCCGGCCCAGGGAGAGCGGGACTCACATAAAGTACTTAATATTCCCCAGGTAACCTCACCGATCGTGATCGATGGATTACTGGATGAGCTCTGGCCGGAAAGCCAAAGGGTAGAGCTCACGGATATGGATCGCGTGTTGGGCACCTCCAAGCTGGGTGTTGCGGCCGATATGCGGCTGGCCTGGGATGAAGAAAACCTGAATTTATATGCGCATATCATCGATTCGACACCGATGACAAACGTCAATACAGGTGATTGGATTTGGGATGGAGATGCGGTTGAGCTCTTCATCGGTCCAGAAAATGTCGATCAGGGCGGATCTATACAATTTAAGGATACACAACTCGTTCTGGCAGGCGCCCTGAAGGAGGGTAACGGACAATATTACTGGTACAATGGGGCTCAGCAAACGCCAATCGATATGGCAGTAGTCAGGGATAACGACGGTCAGGGTTACGTCATCGAAGCTGCCATCCCGTTGTCTAGTTTGAACATTACTGATCCGGAAGCTGGTAAAGCAATCCGTTTCGACATTGGCTTCGACGACGCTAGCGTCAAAAGCCGTGAGCGTCAGTTTTTTTGGAACGGAGTAGACGGCAACGCGCAAAATCGTGAGAAATGGGGGAAAGCCGTTTTGCTCGGCGAGTCGCCGACGGCAGCGAGCGTCGCGACGGATATTACGACAATTGTGGCTCCAGCGAAAGATGCGACGATGTTGACACTTCCGTCCGTCCTGCAAGGTTATACAATAACGATCAAAAGCTCGAGTAATCCGACCGTAATCAGCCTGAATGGCATGATCTCGCCACCTGCCGAGGAAACATCAGTAGACATCGTGTTGGAGGTAACCCGCACTTCGGATGGCAGCAAAGCACAGACGGGCACCATCAACGTTCTTGTTCCTGCCAGAACTACATCTAATAACGGTAACAGTAATGATGACGGTAATGGTAATGGTAATAATAGTTCGACTAACATACGCACCGTTACTCTCGAGCAGATTAAGGCAGCGGTATCTGGTAATCTGGCGAGCTTGAGTCTGGAAGTTGGTCAACAGACCTTGGTGATTCCGGCAACCGTATTCCAAACGTTGGCTGGTAAAGCGCTACAAATCCATACGGGAGACGTAATGATAAACGTACCAGGCGAAGTGATCACCCAGCTCAACGAGTGGATTCAAGCTGCGGGTATTAATGGTTCCGCCATCTCTTTTACAGCCGACCCGCTCGATGCGAAAAGTGTCGATGCTTTGAAGGCTCAACACCCAGTTGGAGTGAGTATGCAGAGTGCAGGCGGGGCTTATGATTTTTCCTTTTCCGTCATCAGTGCGGACAATAAAGAGCACAAAATGACAGAATTCGTCAAACCTATCACCCTGACCTTCCCTTACAACAAGAATGTAGCCAATCCTGAAATTCTCGGTGTTTATTATTACAACGAAGAGGGACTCCAATGGATTTATATGGGTGGAGATACGAATATCGATGCAGGTACACTCACTGTGGAAGTCGGACATTTCAGCACATTTTCTGTCATGGAATATGATAAATCGTTTTCTGATGTGCCGAAGGATGTTGATTTTTACGAAGCAGTGAGGGTATTGGCAGCGAAGCACATTGTGTCCGGTTTGACTGAATTAGAATTCGGAGCGGACGACGACCTGACCCGTGCCCAATTCTCAGTGCTTTTGGCTCGCGCATTAGGTCTCGAAGCACAAGGGGCAGCCCCGTTCTCAGACGTTTATCAAAATGCCTGGTATGCTCCGGCAGTTGCAGCAATGTATGAAACGGGCATTGTTAGCGGCCGCAGTGCCTCGATGTTCGCTCCAGGCGATTGGATCAGCAAACAGGAAATGGCTGTCATGATCGTTCGTGCCTACGAATATGCAACAGGAAAATGGATATCAAAGGTGGAGCCTTTCTATGCGGATACCGACCTGATATCCACATGGGCACTAAACAGTGTAGATGCAGCGGCGCAAATTGGCTTATGGGAGCAGGCAGGTTCTTTCCACCCCAACGTTTCGGTTACCCGGGGCGAAGCGGCTCAAGTGCTCTATCGGTATTTGAAGCTACAATAAATGGTACAGCTTTGTGAGAGACCCATGCAATTATGCATGGGTCTCTCTATTCATCATTTCGCAATGCGATAGCGGACGGAGAGGCATAATAATGGTCGAGTGAAGGAATTTTCATCTTTTTAGATAGTTGAAGTTCTGCATCCTTTTGATATATCATTGGGGGGCGCTCTATTTCAAAAAAATCCCGAAGTAGCTCCAGTAACGACAGGCGCGGAATAGGAAGAGTCGCGTTGTACATTTTAGCTTTCAATTTCATATCCTACTATGAAACCATACTGATCTTGTGAAAAGGAAGCGTACCGCAGTGAATAATGCAATTGCTGTTTTGGATTCAGGTGTTGGTGGGCTTACGGTTGTTAAGGAATTACTGAGGCAACTGCCACAGGAAAAGATTATATATTTCGGTGATACGGCAAGAGCGCCCTACGGTCCGCGGTCTGCAGATGAAGTTATCTTATTTACGCGCCAAATCGTAGACTATTTAATGAAATTCAAGCCCAAAATGGTAGTTATAGCTTGCAATACCGCAACAGCAGTGGCTCTGGAGGATATCCGTTCGCGGGTAGATGTTCCCGTTATCGGTGTGATTAAACCAGGAGCCCGGGCAGCTATGAAAGTGACAGAAAGCGGAAAAATTGGTGTGATTGGCACGGAAGGAACGGTTAAAAGTCAGGCGTATGATGCAGCTTTAAAGGAAATTTCTCCCGATCTTGAAGTTATTAGTCTAGCCTGTCCTGAATTCGTTCCACTCGTTGAAGCAGGAAGGATGGATACGCCTGAAACTTGGGTAACCGTTAGAACTTCCCTGACTCGCTTGCGGGAATACCAATTGGACACCTTAATTCTTGGATGTACGCATTATCCCTTTTTGACTCCTGTCATTGCCGAGGTTATGGGATCCTCTGTTGTACTGATCAATTCAGCCGAGGAAACGGCTAGAGAGATTAGCGTGATTCTCTCCTATGGGGGACTGTTGGCCAAAAGCACAGATAGTGTGCCCATTCACCAATTTTTCTGCAGTGGAGATCCGGCGATTTTTCGCAAGATTACGGCGGCATGGCTAGGCAAACAAATTGATCTAGCGCCAATTGTCTGGCAGGTTCCAACCATCTGTTAAAGCGCAGTGTAGTTTGGTGTAGATGTTCTAAGAGGATTTTCTGTGGAGATGAACAACATAGTTTGGTTAAAACCGGCATACATTTAGGATGCCGGTTTTAACTTTGCACTCTGGGTGAGAGGGGACATCAACATGGCGTTTGATTATGTGACGAAGAGAGGGGACACGCTCTATCGGATCGCCCGCCAGAATGGCATTATGCTGGGAGAGCTGATGGCTGCCAATCCACAAGTGGAAGAACTAGATATGATCTATCCTGGTCAAGTCATCCGGATCCCAGATCGGACCCTTAGACGATATATTATTCAACAGGGTGACACGCTCTATGATATCGGTCGTCGCTTCAAGATAGCACTCGACGATTTGCTGCGGGCGAACTCGGGTCTGGATCCTCGACGGCTGCGAGTCGGCACCCTGATTGTTTTGCCACCAAGCCGTGGAATGGATGTTGTTAGTCCAGCCTTTCCCTATGGCTATGTAGAGCTTCGTGAAGATATGGGACTGCTTAAGCAGCGTTACCCTTTTCTGCAGACGGAAGTGATTGGCCAAAGTGTTCTGGGAAAGGAACTGATTGCAGCTAAGCTTGGCAATGGAACCAAACGCCTACATTTAAATGCCGCCATTCATGCCAATGAATGGATTACGGCTGCTGTGTTGATGAAGCTGCTGGAGGATTGTTGCGAGGCTTATGCCACGGGGAGAATGCTGCGTGGTCGTCCCGTGGGGCAGTGGCTTGAAACCACCTCGCTCTGGGTTGTTCCCATGCTCAATCCGGATGGCATCGAGCTGGTGCAGGAGGGAATAACGCCGCAGCACCCCTATTATGCACAATTGCTGGAATGGAATAACGATTCATATGACTTCTCTGGCTGGAAAGCTAATATTCACGGCGTGGACCTCAATGACCAATTCCCTGCTCATTGGGAGGAGGAGAAGGCAAGAAGAGGAGTCGCAGGCCCCGGACCAAGGGATTATCCGGGAGCAGCCCCGCTCTCAGAGCCAGAGGCCATTGCGATTGCAGATTATACGACCGCGGCAAATTTCCAGATGGTGATTGCATTTCACACCCAGGGCCAGGAGATCTATTATACATACCGCGGACTGGAGCCGCCGGAGTCAGCCCCATTGGCTGAACGCTTCGCTCAGGTCAGCACCTATCGACCTGTCTCGAATATCGAAAGTGACGCCGGTTACAAGGATTGGTTTATTCAAGAATATCGCCGTCCAGGCTTCACGATCGAGTCAGGGTTAGGCGTCAATCCACTACCTGTCTCGCAGTTTCCTGAAATCTATCGGCAGGTATCGGAGATTGTGTTGGAGGCGTTGGCTAGTACACAGTAAGTAGTTATGGTTGACAGAACCTTTCTTGGCATTATCATCAACAGTCCCGCCCATTAATGGGCGGGACTGTTGATGAT
>JAIMBU010000094.1 GCA_023511325.1 Gorillibacterium sp. | reverse complement strand
ACGCTTTACAAGATTAACCCCTTCCACAAGCACACGGCCTTCCGATGGAAACGCTGCCAGAATCCGTCCTTTTTTCCCTTTATCTTTACCGGTAATAACAAATACCGTATCGTCTTTCTTAACGTGGAGTTTATTGTTATGCGACTCCAACTTTTTCTTTGTGTGTGGCATGTTCGGTTACACCTCCTAAATGGCGGATAAAAAGTTCCGGCACTAGATAACTTCTGGGGCCAGAGATACAATTTTCATAAAGTCGCGCTCCCGGAGTTCACGAGCTACTGGCCCGAAGATCCGGGTGCCACGGGGGCTACGATCGTCTTTAACAATAACAGCTGCATTTTCATCGAATGAGATGTAAGATCCGTCTTTACGGCGCGCTCCGAACTTCGTACGGACGATAACCGCTTTGACTACATCACCCTTCTTGACAACGCCACCTGGTGTTGCTTCTTTAACTGAACAAACGATAATATCGCCGATATGACCTACGCGACGACCTGTGCCGCCCAAAACGCGAATGCACATCAACTTCTTAGCGCCTGAATTATCAGCTACGCTCAATCGGGTAAAAGGTTGAATCATTGAGATACTCTCCTTCCGGCTTCAGTAGGCTTTAGATGATAACCGCAGCTTCGATGATTTCGAGCAGTCTCCAGTTCTTGTCTTTAGACAATGGGCGGGTCTCCATGATCTTAACCTTGTCGCCAATTTTTGCTTGGTTATTCTCATCATGAGCTTTGAATTTCTTTGTGGATTTAATACGTTTGTGGTACAAGCTGTGCTTCTTATAAGTTTCAACGGCTACGACAATCGTCTTGTCCATCTTGTCACTTACCACTTTACCAGTTTGAACCTTGCGGTCATTGCGCTCTTCCAATGTTCATCCTCCTCTCTTGGTTCGAAAAAGGATTAACCGATTCCGAGTTCCCTTTCACGCAAAACGGTTTTGGCCCGTGCTATTTCCTTACGCACATTGCGGATTTGAGTCGGGTTATCCAGTTGACCAGTGGCCAATTGGAAACGGAGGTTGAACAGCTCTTCCTTAAAACCTGACACTTTTTGCTCGATTTCAGCTGTAGTCAGGTTGCGGATATCGATAGCCTTCATTCTGCTTCACCACCCAGTTCTTCACGTTTTACAAACTTCGTTTTAATAGGGAGCTTGTGGGCAGCGAGACGCATTGCTTCACGAGCAACCTCTTCGCTAACACCAGCAAGTTCAAACAGGATTTTGCCCGGTTTGACAACTGCAACCCATTTTTCCACATTACCTTTACCACTACCCATCCGCACTTCAAGAGGTTTCTGGGTTACTGGCTTGGAAGGGAAAATTTTGATCCATACTTTACCGCCCCGTTTGATGTAACGGGTCATGGCAATACGAGCAGCCTCGATCTGACGGTTGGTCACCCAAGCTGGTTCAAGAGCTTTGAGACCGTATTCGCCGAAAGCGACTTCTGTGCCGCCTTTAGCATTACCTTTCATCGTACCGCGATGTTCTTTGCGGTGTTTGACGCGTTTAGGTACTAACATGATCAGTTTCCTCCTTCCCTTACAGCTTTCTTCTTAGTCGTAGGAAGTACTTCACCACGGTAGATCCAGACCTTCACGCCGATCCGTCCGAAGGTGGTATGTGCTTCGGCAGTACCGTAGTCAATGTCAGCACGCAGGGTGTGCAAGGGTACGGTTCCTTCGTTGTAGCCTTCGGAACGGGCAATTTCTGCTCCACCGAGACGACCAGCAACTTGAGTTTTAATTCCTTTAGCTCCTGATCTCATCGTTCTTACCAGCGCTTGTTTCATCGCACGACGGAACGATACACGACGTTCAAGTTGTTGAGCAATGCTCTCAGCAACAAGAATCGCATCGAGTTCAGGGTTTTTGATTTCCGTAATATTGATATGAACTTTTTTGTTAGTCATGTTAGTCAGGTAAGTCCGGATGTTTTCAACTTCCGCGCCGCCCTTACCGATTACCATACCCGGTTTAGCAGTATGGATGGTGACATTGACACGATTTGCAGCGCGTTCAATCTCAATATGGGAAACCGAAGAATCTTTCAGTTTGCCCAACAAGTATTCACGGATCTTTACGTCTTCCATCAACAGAGTACCGTAATCTTTATTACCAGCGTACCATTTGGATTCCCAGTCGCGGATAATACCGATACGTAGACCGTTAGGGTTTACTTTTTGACCCACACGTTTTCCCTCCTTATTTTTCGGATACCACTAAAGTGATGTGGCTTGTGCGTTTGTTAATGCGGCTAGCTCTACCCATTGCGCGTTCGCGGAACCGTTTCATTGTCGGTCCTTGATTTGCGTAAATTTGAGCGATAACCAGTTTATTCACATCAAGCGAATAGTTGTGCTCAGCATTGGCAATCGCCGAGTTGAGCAATTTCTCCACAATCGGAGAAGCCGCCCGGGGAGTATGGCGAAGAATTGCAATCGCTTCACCTACTTCCTTGCCGCGGATCAAGTCAATGACCAGCTTCACTTTCCGAGGAGCGATGCGAATGTATTTTGCATTTGCAGTTGCTTGCATGGGATTACCTCCTCTCAAAAACATATCAATCTGGCTTAAACCATCTTGGACTTAAGACCAAGTTTAGCGTCTAGCCGTTTTCTTATCATCGTCGCCGTGACCCTTATAAGTACGAGTCGGTGCAAACTCTCCAAGCTTATGTCCGACCATATCTTCGGTTACGTACACAGGAACATGTTTTCTGCCATCATATACTGCGAAAGTATGTCCGATGAACTGTGGGAAAATCGTAGAGCGGCGCGACCAGGTTTTGATCACGACTTTCTTGGTTGTACTTGTACCAACCTGTTCGACTTTCTTAAGCAGATAACCGTCTACAAAAGGTCCTTTTTTCAAGCTGCGTCCCATTTATGATCCTCCCTTCGACTAGCATTGTATCGTGCTTTATTACTTCGTGCGGCGACGAACAATATACTTGCTGGAAGCTTTGTTCTTCTTGCGGGTTTTGTAACCAAGTGTTGGTTTGCCCCAAGGAGACAAAGGTGATTTGCGTCCGATTGGTGCACGGCCTTCGCCACCACCATGTGGATGATCCACTGGGTTCATGACAACACCACGTACTTCTGGGCGTCTGTTCATATGACGCGAGCGTCCAGCTTTACCAATCTTCACGAGCTCGTGGTCACCGTTACCAACGGCGCCGATCGTAGCGCGACAAACCTTCAAGATGCGGCGAACTTCGCCTGAAGTAAGACGAATCGTTACATATTGATCTTCTTTACCAAGTAATTGGGCTTCTGTGCCAGCAGCACGTACCAATTGAGCACCTTTACCAGGTTTCAACTCGATGTTGTGGATAACTGTACCAACCGGGATGTTCTCAAGTGCAAGGCTGTTACCAACCTTAATGTCGGAACCAACTCCTGATGTGATAACATCATCTACCTTCAAGCCCTTTGGAGCGATGATATAACGTTTCTCGCCATCAGCATAGTGGATCAAGGCAATGTTAGCTGAACGGTTTGGATCGTATTCGATAGTAGCAACGCGACCTGGTATGCCATCTTTATTCCGCTTAAAATCGATAATCCGATATTTACGCTTTGCTCCGCCACCTTGATGACGAACCGTAATTTTACCTTGGTTGTTCCGGCCAGCACTCTTACTAAGAGGCGCAAGTAATGACTTTTCCGGAGTTGATGTTGTGATTTCCTCAAAAGTGGAAACGGACATCGCACGACGTGCCGGCGAGGTCGGTTTATATTTTTTTACGGGCATTAAGTTTCCCTCCTTACTTCAGAGATAGTGGCCTTATACGGTTTCGAAGAATTCCAGTTCTTTGCTTTCGGCAGAAAGAGCAACAATTGCTTTCTTCCATTCAGGGCGGAAGCCGGAATGTTTACCGTAACGTTTTGGTTTTTGCGGCATTCTCAGTGTATGAACACTGGTAACCTTAACTTTGAAAATTTGTTCGATTGCTGATTTGATCTCTGTTTTGTTAGCGCGGATGTCCACTTCGAAGACGTACTTCTTAAGTGCCATCAAGTCGCTGGTGCGTTCGGTAATGACCGGCCGCTTGATAATATCGCGTGGGTCTTTCATTACGCAAACACCTCCTGTACTTTCTCGACCGCTTCCTTCGTGATGATCAGCTTGTCATACAGCATAACGTCTAAAACGTTGATACCGACGGCAGTAACAAACTTCACACCCGGAATATTGCGGGCGGATAGTGCCACATTCTCATCGAACTCGCTCGTAACAACAAGAGCGCGACGATCTGCTTTCAGGTTCTTAAGCATTGCGATGATTTCCTTCGTCTTCGGTGCAGCAAAGGACAGCTGATCCAAAACAAGGATATCGTTATCGATTACCTTTGAAGATAAAGCCGATTTAAGCGCAAGACGACGAACTTTCTTCGGCAGCTTGTATGCATAGCTTCGAGGGGTGGGGCCAAAAACAATACCGCCGCCCTTCCATTGAGGTGCACGGATACTACCTTGACGGGCACGACCTGTTCCTTTTTGCTTCCATGGTTTACGTCCGCCGCCTCGCACTTCTGAGCGGCCTTTCGTTTTGTGCGTACCTGCACGCATGGATGCCTGCTGCATAACTACAGCCGAGTGAAGCACGTGTACGTTTGGTTCAATTCCAAACACGGTATCGGACAGTTCGATTTCTCCGACTTCCAATCCGCTTACATTGTATACTGCTACTTTAGGCATGGTGATCCTCCTTTCCTGCTTTTCTTACTGTTTAACTGTCGTTTTCACAGAAACAAAGCTATGTTTAGGTCCTGGAATCGAACCTTTAATCAACAGCACGTTGCGTTCTGTGTCCACTCTTACAACCTGCAAGTTTTGCAGGGTGATCGTTTCATGTCCCATATGACCCGGCAGACGCTTACCTTTCATGACTCGATTCGCTTGAATCGAACCCATGGAACCTGGTCTACGGTGATAACGGGATCCATGAGCCATTGGTCCAGTACTTTGGCCCCAACGCTTGATAACACCTTGGAATCCTTTACCTTTTGAAGTGCCCGTGACATCAACGAATTCACCCTCGGAGAACACGTCAGCCTTAAGAACCTGGCCAACCTCATATTCCGTCAACTGCACTCCGCGGAATTCCTTAATGTAGCGCTTAGGGACTGTTCCCGCTTTGCTAGCGTGGCCCAGTTCAGGTTTGATTGCTCTGCTTGTCTTTTTATCAGCGAAACCTAATTGTATCGCTTCATAGCCGTCATTTTCTACGTCCTTCTTTTGCAAGACTACGCAGGGACCAGCTTCAATGACGGTCACTGGAATAACCGTTCCGTCAGCAGTAAAAACTTGAGTCATGCCCAGTTTCTTACCTAAGATACCTTTTGTCATGTTGACACCTCGTTTCCTTCTGAATCTTTATCGCCTATTACAGCTTGATCTCAATGTCGACGCCGGACGGCAGGTCCAAACGCATAAGCGCATCGACCGTTTGCGGGGTCGGGTTGACAATATCGATCAAACGCTTATGTGTGCGCATTTCGAATTGTTCCCGGGAATCCTTGTACTTGTGCACCGCACGTAGAACCGTGATAATCTGCTTTTCCGTCGGTAACGGAATCGGTCCAGAAACACTTGCACCGGTACGTTTTGCAGTTTCTACAATCTTCTCAGCGGACTGGTCAAGAATCCTGTGATCGTATGCCTTTAAACGGATACGAATCTTTTGCTTTGCCATATGAGTCCCTCCTTCTATCGCCCAATTTCGTAATCGGACATACTCCGTGAAAATTTTCTGATCGACCCGCCAATGGCAAAGGGGCCGGGTGTATCAGCAACCTCCCACATCATCGCAACGTCACAGACCAACGCTAACTATTATATAACAATGTCCCGATCAATTGCAAGTAATAGTTTAAACAATATTACAAAGAAAAAAAGAGCCCTCGCTTCACAGCGCATGGACTCTTTCTATTAGAAGAAATACTTATTTAGTGATTCCAGCTACTGAACCAGCGCCTACTGTACGTCCACCTTCGCGGATGGAGAACTTGGTGCCTTCTTCAAGAGCGATCGGCGAGATCAATTCGATCATAACACCGATGTTATCACCAGGCATAACCATTTCAGTACCTTCTGGCAAGGTGATGATTCCTGTAACGTCCGTTGTCCGGAAGTAGAATTGTGGACGGTAGCCTGTAAAGAAAGGCTTATGACGTCCTCCTTCTTCTTTGGTCAGAACGTAGATTTGAGCGTTAAAGTTCATGTGTGGCTTAACGGAACCCGTCTTTGCCAACACTTGTCCACGCTGAATATCTTTACGATCTACACCACGAAGCAATGCACCGATATTGTCGCCAGCTTGAGCAGAGTCAAGCAGCTTACGGAACATTTCAACGCCAGTAACGATACATTTGCGGGTTGATTCAGCCAGACCGATGATTTCAACTTCATCACCGATTTTAACTGTACCACGATCTACACGGCCTGTAGCAACGGTACCACGACCAGTGATCGTGAACACGTCCTCAACTGGCATCAAGAATGGCTTGTCAATTTGACGCTCTGGAAGTGGGATATAAGCATCGACTTGTTCGAACAATTCGATGATCTTGTCAGCCCATGGTCCATCAGGATTAGTCAACGCTTCACGAGCAGAACCACGAATGATTGGCGTGTCGTCACCTGGGAATTCATACATGTTAAGCAAATCACGAACTTCCATTTCAACCAATTCAAGTAGTTCTTCGTCATCCACTGTATCGCATTTGTTAAGGAAAACAACGATGTACGGAACGCCTACTTGACGGGAAAGCAGAATGTGTTCACGAGTTTGTGGCATAGGACCGTCGGCTGCAGATACAACCAAGATCGCACCATCCATTTGAGCTGCGCCAGTGATCATGTTCTTAACATAGTCGGCATGACCTGGGCAGTCAACGTGAGCATAGTGACGATTAGGCGTTTCATACTCAACGTGTGCTGTGGAAATCGTGATACCGCGTTCGCGTTCTTCTGGAGCTTTGTCGATTTGGTCAAAAGAAGTAGCGGTACCGCCATATCTTTTTGCCAAAACAGTGGTGATTGCTGCCGTTAGAGTCGTTTTACCATGATCGACGTGACCGATCGTACCGATATTAACGTGCGGCTTGTTGCGTTCATATTTAACTTTAGCCATTTTAACAATTCCTCCTTAATTTATCTGTTTAAGATGTTATGCACCTTTGTGCTTGGCAATGATTTCTTCCGAAATGGACTTAGGTACTTCTTCATAGTGAGAAAGTTCCATAGAGTACACACCGCGACCTTGCGTACGTGAACGCAGGGTTGTCGAGTATCCAAACATTTCAGATAAAGGCACCTTGGAGCGAATGATTTGCGCACCATGGCGAGCATCCATTCCTTCAATACGTCCACGACGCGAGTTCAGGTCGCCCATTACGTCGCCCATGTACTCTTCCGGAACCACCACTTCAACTTTAAAGATGGGTTCCAGCAATACCGGGTTAGCTTTTTCGGCGCCGTTTTTGAAAGCCATCGAACCGGCAATCTTAAAGGCCATTTCTGAGGAGTCCACCTCGTGGTAAGACCCGTCATAGATGGTAGCCCGGATGTCAACCATGGGGTAGCCGGCCAGAATACCGTTTTCCATAGCTTCTCTGATACCGGCATCTACAGCGGGAATGTACTCTCTGGGTACTACGCCGCCGACAATTTTATTAACAAACTCATATCCCGGGCCACCCGGCTCCATCGGCTCCAGTTCGATCCATACATGACCGTACTGGCCTTTAC
>JAIMBU010000093.1 GCA_023511325.1 Gorillibacterium sp. | reverse complement strand
GTTATGTGTATAAGAGACAGGACTTTGCGCCGCTCTTAGGGAGGTTTTGTAAGCGCTCTTCCGAAACTAGCAGAACATATCCTATTGAATGAGAGAGGGTAAAGGAATGAAACGTACACCCCGTTGGAAAGGTCGACTCCTTGTGTGCACCTTGATTGTCAGCTTAGGAATCAGCTCATTCTCAGTGTCCAAGTCCCTTGATGTGTCACATGCAGCCGGTACCTATAATTACGCAGAGGCTCTGCAAAAATCGATTTATTTCTATGAAGCACAGCGTTCAGGCGTTTTGCCTGCCAACAATCGTGTGGAATGGCGTGGAAACTCCGGGCTTACTGACGGAGCAGATGTAGGCGTAGACTTAACAGGTGGCTGGTATGATGCGGGTGATCATGTGAAATTTGGATTCCCGATGGCCTTCTCGGCTACGATGCTCGCTTGGTCGGCCTATGAGTACCGTGCAGGGTACGAACAATCTGGGCAGCTGGACGAATTGTTAGATAACCTCAAGTGGGCAACGGACTATTTCATGAAAGCGCATACAGCACCTAATGAGCTGTGGGGTCAGGTCGGCACAGGTGGAATTGACCATGCTTGGTGGGGGCCTGCCGAAGTGATGCAGATGGACCGCAAAGCATACAAGATCGATGCCACTCATCCAGGCTCAGATTTAGCTGGCGAGACTGCTGCCGCACTTGCAGCAAGTTCTCTCGTTTTTAAGGCTACCGATCCGACTTATGCCGCTAAGCTTCTGACTCATGCTAAACAGCTTTACACATTCGCTGATACGTACCGTGGCAGCTATTCGGACAGTATTACGGATGCAGCGACATTCTACAAATCCTGGAGTGGTTATCAGGATGAACTATCCTGGGGAGCCATCTGGCTCTACTTGGCCACAAATGATAGTCAATACCTGACAAAAGCCATTCAAGCAACCGCTTCTTGGGGTACCGAGCAAGATGGTAGTTGGCCGGTGAAGTGGACCATTAATTGGGACGATAAGCGCTACGGTGCTCAACTGCTGCTGGCACGAATCACTTCTCAGCTCGGGATGCCGGAGGCTCAAACCTTTGCCCGAGAGACAGAACGAAACCTGGATTTCTGGACTGTGGGCACAGGCAGCCAAAAGGTTACCTATTCGCCAGGCGGCTTAGCTTGGTTGGATACTTGGGGCTCGCTTCGCTACACAGCTAACGCGTCCTTCCTCGCTTTTGTCTATTCTGATTTTGTCAGCGATACGACAAAGAAAGCAAGGTATCAAGACTTCGCATCCAGGCAGATTCGCTACATGCTAGGGGATAATCCCTCCAATCGGAGTTATGTCATCGGTTTTGGCAATAATCCTCCGCAGCATCCTCACCATCGCACGGCTCACAGCTCGTGGACGGATAGCTTGACCAGCCCGACTGAACACCGACATACCCTTTACGGTGCACTTGTTGGTGGACCCAATGCCTCTGATGCCTACACCGATAGCACCGGTGATTACGTTAGCAATGAAGTTGCTACGGATTACAATGCAGGTTTTACTGGGGCATTGGCCAAAATGAACCTGCTGTTCGGTGCAGGTCAACAGCCGCTCGCTAATTTCCCAGTTCCCGAAGCAAAAACAGATGAGTTTTTTGTCGAAGCAGCGATCAATCAATCTGGTTCAAACTTCACCGAAATCAAAGCTATGCTGAATAATCAATCTGGCTGGCCTGCACGAATGGGAGATAAGCTGTCCTACAAGTACTTTATGGATTTAAGCGAGGTCTATGCGGCCGGATACACGGCAAGCAACGTTACCGTGACATCCGCTTATAATCAAGGCGCTGTTCTATCCCAGCTTCTGCCTTATGATGCTGCCAATAGGATTTACTACGTTAACATTGATTTCACTGGAACCAAGATCTATCCTGGTGGCCAGCCGTATTTCCGTAAGGAAGCGCAATTCCGCATCACGGGTCCTGCGGGAGCTTGGGATGCGACTAATGACTATTCCTATGCTGGACTTATCGCGACAACTATTCAAAAAACAACGCGCCTTCCTGTTTATAATGCAGGAATTCGCATCTTCGGGCAGGAGCCAAGCGGTGTAATTACACCAACAGCAACGCCTACTGTCACACCAACGGCAACGCCTACTGCTACACCAACAGCAACGCCTACTGCTACACCAACAGCAACGCCTACTGCTACACCAACAGCAACGCCTACTGCTACACCACCGGTTACGCCTGGCAACCTGAAGGTGCAATACAAAGCAGGAGACACCGCTGTTACCAACAATGCGGTTATGCCGCACTTTAATATTGTTAACAGCGGAACGACGGCAGTGGATATAAGCACGTTAAAAATCCGCTATTATTTCACCAAAGACAGCAATGCAGCGCTCAATTTCTTCTGTGATTACGCCCAAGTGGGCAGTTCCAATGTTCAGAGCCAATTTGTAACCATGGCAACCGTAACAACGACAGCCGATACCTATCTGGAGATTTCCTTTAAGGCGGGCTCCGGCTTCCTTGCTGCAAACGGTGGAAGTAGTACCCTCCAGAGCCGCTTTCACAAAGCGGATTGGTCTAACTTCAATGAAGCCAATGATTATTCCTTCGATGCGACCAAGATAAATCTGACCGATTGGAGCCATGTCACGTTGTACCAAAATGGTGTGCTAGTCTATGGTACGACTCCTTGAGACCATAGTTCAGGTTTGATACCAACTAATGGGATCATGTAACCTGTATGTATCATGATCCTCCCTTCCATCCATTATAAGGAGGCTTACCATGAGACGAAAAGGAACTCGCACAGGCTTAGCCATCGTGCTCTGTGCCGCTCTTACATTCTCCGTATTTAGCGGATTCACTCGGCCGCAGCAAGTATCAGCGGAAGCAAGCCAAAATCAGGCGCGATTTATGGAATTATACGACCAAATCAAGAATCCCGCCAACGGCTACTTTTCCGCTGAAGGCGTCCCTTACCACTCTATTGAAACTCTGCTGAGCGAAGCTCCCGATTACGGCCACATGAGTACATCGGAGGCCTATAGCTATTGGCTATGGATGGAAACTCTGTACGGTCACTACACTGGCAACTGGACCAAGCTGGAAGCAGCTTGGGACAATATGGAGAAGTATATTATTCCAGTCAATGAAGGTGATGGTAAGGAAGAACAGCCGACCATGAGCTATTACAACGCTAGCAGCCCGGCTACCTATGCGGCTGAAAGGGTATATCCCGATCAATATCCCTCCCAGCTTAGCGGCGCCTATGCAGCGGGCAAAGATCCCATTGACGCTGAACTTAAAACTACCTATGGCAACAATCAAACGTACTTGATGCACTGGCTGATCGACGTGGACAATTGGTATGGCTTTGGCAATCTGCTGAATCCAACCCACAAAACCACGTACGTAAACACCTACCAGCGCGGTGAGCAAGAATCTGTCTGGGAGACCGTTCCCCAGCCCTCCCAAGACAACAAAACCTTCGGTAAAACCGGTGAGGGCTTCATGAGCCTGTTTACCAAAGAAAGCCAGGCCCCAGCCGCCCAATGGCGTTATACCAATGCGGCCGACGCAGATGCCCGTGCCGTTCAGGTTATGTACTGGGCCAAAGAGCTTGGCTATAGTAATCCCGTGTATTTGAATAAAGCCAAGAAGATGGGCGACTATCTCCGTTACGACATGTATGATAAATATTTTCAAAAGATCGGTAGTGCTGCGGATGGAACGCCTAATGGCGGAACTGGTAAAGACTCCAACATGTACCTACTGGCCTGGTACACCGCATGGGGCGGAGGACTTGGTGAGAATGGCAGCGGCAACTGGGCTTGGAGAATCGGTGCTAGCCACGCCCATCAGGCTTATCAGAACCCAGTTGCAGCCTATGCGCTTTCGCAAACAGCAGGTGGCTTAATTCCGACGTCTCCAACTGCGCAAACGGATTGGAACACCTCGCTTAAGCGGCAGCTTGAATTTTATACCTGGCTGCTTTCCTCTGAAGGCGCAATCGGTGGCGGGGCAACCAACAGCTGGAACGGCGATTATTCCAAATACCCAGCTGGGGTCAGCACCTTCTACGATATGGCTTATCAGGAAGCACCGGTGTACCATGACCCGAACTCCAACACCTGGTTCGGCTTTCAGGCATGGCCGATCGAACGTGTGGCGGAGCTTTATTACATCCTCGCTGACAGTGGAGACATCAGCTCTGAGAACTTCCAGATGGCAAAAACGGTTATTTCCAAATGGGTTGACTGGTCTATGGACTATGTATTTGTCAATCAAAAACCGCTGACTGATACTGATGGCTATTATTTAAATGCGACTGGACAGCGTATTCTCGGCGGTGCGAACCCGGCTGTTGCTACGGTGTCTGCACCTGGACAATTCTATTTGCCAAGCACCCAAGATTGGCAAGGGCAGCCCGACACGTGGAATGGCTTCTCTTCCTTTACTGGAAACCAAGGTTTTCATGTTATTACCAGAAACCCCGGACAGGACATCGGCGTGCTCGGCAGTTATGTGAAAGCATTAACCTTCTTCGCAGCGGGTACCAACGCGGAGACTGGCACCTATTCTGCGCTTGGTGAGCAAGCTAAAACCTTGGCAGCGCAGCTTCTGGATGTAGCTTGGAACTTCAATGATGGCGTCGGTATTGTAACCGAAGAAACCAAAGGTGACGCCTATCGTTATTTCACTAAGGAAGTCTACATCCCGGCCGGCTGGTCTGGCCTGAACGGTCAAGGTAATGTCATTCCTGGACCAAATACAGTCGCATCAGATCCGGCAAAGGGCGGTAACGGCGTTTACGTCAGCTTCTCTGATTTGAGGCCAAAAATTAAACTGGACCCCAAATGGCCTTATCTCCTGAACCTTTACAACACCTCGTGGAATCCAGCAACTGGGAAATGGGATAATGGAACACCTACCTTTAAATATCATCGTTTCTGGTCGCAGGTTGATATCGCAACAGCTTATGCGGAATTTGACCGTCTGCTTGGAACTGCGGGACCGACTCCAACTGTTACACCTACGACCACACCTACTGGTACTCCAACCGCAACGCCTACTGTTACACCTACCGCAACGCCTACTGCTACACCTACCGCAACGCCTACTGCAACACCTACAGTTACACCTACTGCAACACCTACTGCAACACCTACGGCAACGCCTACGGCAACGCCTACCTCTCCGCCTAGTAGCTTGGTCGCGCAGTACAAGGTAAGCAGCGCAAATGCCACTGACAATATGATATATGCCACCTTCAACATCAAGAATAATGACTCATCTGCGGTGAACTTAAGCAATATGAAGCTGCGATACTACTTTACGAAAGAGGGAAGTGCGGCAAGCAATTTCTGGTGCGACTATGCTCAAGTGGGATCGAGCTCGGTAAACGGTACTTTCACCACGATTAATCCTGCCAAGACAGGAGCAAACACTTACCTTGAACTCTCTTTCAGCACGGCAGCAGGCTCTATAGCGGCAGGAGGTCAGAGCGGGGATATTCAAATCCGGATTGCCAAAGCAGATTGGTCGAATTTCAATGAAGCAGACGATTACTCCTTCAGTGGAACACAGGCATCATTTGTAGATTGGAATAAAGTAACGCTGCATCAGAGTGGAACATTAGCCTGGGGTATTGAACCCTAAGAATATGTGCTTGCTGATCCGGACGGAATTCCGTCCGGACCTATCTTCCATAAGAAAAGAGGAGAAATAAGACCATGAAAAACCGTAAAATTATAACACGAGTTCTGGCTTGTTTGCTTACTGTATTGCTCGCCATCTCCTTTATTCCGACAAAGGAGCCTGAGGTATCTGCTGCCGGAGCGGACTTTGTTTCTGTCAGTGGTACCCAGTTTATGCTAAACGGTAAACCGTTTTATTTTGCAGGAACAAATAATTATTACTTTCATTATAAATCGAAGCTAATGGTTGATGATGTTCTGAATGATATGGTCTCTATGAATCTTAAGGTATTGCGTATTTGGGGCTTCATGGACGGAGCAGGTCAAGGGGGCGTAACCTTGCAATCGAGTCCTGGTGTATATGTGGAAGCCGGGTTCCTCAATCTCGATTACGCCATTTACAAAGCGGGTCAGCTTGGCATTAAGCTGGTTATTCCGTTTACAAACAACTGGGACGATTTTGGCGGGATGAATCAATATGTCAATTGGTTCAGCGCTGGCTCTCACGATGCCTTTTACACAAATGCCAGCGTTAAGCAAGCGTACAAGAATTATATTACGTACATGCTCAATCGGACCAACACGTACACTGGCATTAAATATAAGGACGATCCTGCGATCATGACTTGGGAGCTTGCTAACGAACCCCGCATGCAGTCTGATAAGACAGGAAATACGCTGCTCAGTTGGGCTAGTGAGATGAGTACGTTCGTCAAATCTACCGATTCAAACCACCTGGTAGCAGTTGGTGATGAAGGGTTCTATAATATTCCCACTAATTCCAGCTATCCCTATCAAGGTGGAGAAGGTGTTGACTGGACCCGGTTAACCTCACTAGCTACTATTGATTACGGAACCTATCATCTATATCCGGATCACTGGGGTACCTCAGCAGCATGGGGTAAGCAGTGGATTATTGATCACATCAGGGATGGAAAGAGAATCGGGAAGCCTGTTGTGCTTGAAGAGTACGGCTTTATGGGTGGAAATCGGGAAGCTGTGTATACAGATTGGCTTGGCACAATTGACTCAGAGGGCGGTGCAGGAAGCCAGTTCTGGATTTTGACCGGAATACAAGATGATGGCAGCTTATATCCTGACTATGATGGCTTCAATGTGTCGTATCCAAGCTCTGTGGCAACACTTATATCTAATCATGCTAAGATTATGAACGCCAAGTCGTCAGCTACTCCAACGGCCACACCAACGCCTACTGCTACTCCAACACCAACTGCAACGCCTACCACTTCACCTACTGCTACACCGACCACAACACCGACTGCGACACCTACAGCAACACCGACTGCGACACCCACTGCCACGCCGACTGCGACACCTACCACACCTCCCGGCAGCCTGAAGGTGCAGTATAAGACTGGGGATACGGCCACGTCGAATAATGCAGTGATGCCGCACTTTAACATTATCAATAATGGAGCAGGAATAGTAGATTTAAGCACATTGAAAATCCGCTATTACTTTACCAAAGACAGTAATTCTGTTCTCAACTTCTTCTGTGATTACGCTCAGCTTGGTGGAGCAAATGTCCAAGCGCAGTTCGTAACCATGACAACACCAACAGCTACGGCGGATACTTATTTGGAGGTTTCCTTCAAGGCGGGTTCCGGCTCCATTGCCGCGAACGGTCAGAGCGGCGTGATCCAAACCCGCTTCCATAAAGGAGATTGGTCGAACTTCAATGAGTCCAATGACTATTCCTTTGACGTCACGAAACTAAATCTAACCGATTGGAATCACGTCACTTTGTACCAAGATGGTACACTGGTCTACGGAACGACTCCTTAATCTTCACAAAAAGATGGATCAGCCTTCTGATGAAACATGATCATCTTGCTTCAAGCTTATAAAAAATAATCCCCTAAGGGACGGTCGACCATTGGGTCTCCATCCCTTAGGGGATCTTCTATTCCCATATACTTTAGCATCAAGACACAAGAATCAATACTAAACACATCGATATGCGCCAGCAGCGTCTTTTAAGGTTATCGATAAAATAGCAGAGCCTGATAAGCAAAAAACTTATCCGTCTCTGCTATTTTCAGAAGTTTTCTCAA
>JAIMBU010000092.1 GCA_023511325.1 Gorillibacterium sp. | reverse complement strand
AGCCATACCATGAATAAGGAAGCAAAAGCGCCATAAGCATTAAAGCTGAGGTCAAATAAATAGCCGGGACCCACCCTTTTTAAATCCGCCATAAAATAATAGCCCACCACGCCCAAGCCAGCTGCTAAAGCAATTGCGCTGACCCAAACTCTATATTTAATCAAGACAGCTAAAGCCTTTTTATAATTCATCCCCACTGAAGCACCCAGAAAGAAGAAAATGAAATAGGTGAAACACATGGTTGGGCGATATGGAAACTGATAGTAAAACTTATTGACCATATAAAACGCCAAATAAAGGCCTAAACCAATAAGTGCAAAATACCGTTTCACTAGCGGATATTTTTTCACAAGGAATATCAGGAAAGGAAATAAGAAATAGAATTGCAAAATGATAATAATGTAATATAAATGAAACCCGGCATGACCTAAAGGTAGCAGCATAAGAAAATGGCCCCAATCAATCGTCCAAGAATCATAATACAATCGCTGATTAAAAATATAATACAATAATGAAACGACCAGATATGGAACCAAAATAAACTTTAATCTCTTCATGTAAAATGGAATGATATCCTTTGGCTTCCACTTATCATAATAGGTGTAAAACAATACAACCCCACTCATAAAAATAAAACTAGGAACGGCAAAAAGTGATATTTTATTCAAAAAATAAAAGACCCAATAAATCATACTCTCGTGATCTAATACAGTAACTCCACGAGAGGTAGAGTGAATCAGCACGACTGCAATAATAGCAAAAGCTCTAAAAACCTCAAATTCAACTACTTTTTCTTTTCCCATTCCGCATCACCATTGGAAATTATAACATAAGATTTATCTGCTAGGAATAGCCGCAGTGAAATTACAATTTTCTTACTGGAACGAAAACACCTATGAGCCATTAACGACCCATAGGTGTACCTTTGATCCTTTTTCTAGAATAAAATAATTCCCTCAAGCTAGCATCAAGCCTCAGAGATCCCCTTATGGGACTCGACTACGATGCTCTTTGCAGCATTCGAACTAAAAACCTCATCCCTTTACGGCTGTGCCGGATAGCCCTTGAATGATGAAGCGCTGACCCAATAGAAATACAAGGAGCATGGGAATAATGCCCGCTGTCGCTGCAGCCATCATCCCATTGTAATCCACATTGTATTCCATCACGAAATTCTGCAGTCCAAGAGGAACTGTGTAGAGCTTGCGATCGGTCAGGAACACCAGCGCATTCTCAAAGTCGTTCCAATGCCAGGAGAAATCGAGAATAGCAAGCGTTGCTAGAGCAGGCTTGGCCAAGGGAAGCATGAGTCGGAAGAAAATTTTACCATGACCAGCACCGTCGATAAAGGCGGATTCGGTAATTTCCTTCGGAATGCCCATGAAAAATTGCCGCAGCATAAACACACCGAAGATGGTGAAAAGTCCGGGCAGAATCAACGCCAGGTGGGTGTTATAGATGCCCATCCAATCAAACATAATGAATTTGGGCACAAACAGCACCTGAGGTGGAATCATCATCATAGACAGGTAGAGCAAAAACATGGCTTCCCTACCCTTGAATTCAATCCGGGAGAAACCATACGCCGCAAGCGCCGACAGGAAGGTGGCACCCGTTGTGCTGATTGAGGCGATCTTCAGAGAGTTCAAGTAATAGGGTAAAAAGCTGTTTGTGCCACTCCATACCTTGATGTGATGCTTCCATTCGATAGTCGAAGGCAGCCAGTGTTTGTAGTCGAATACCTCGTCAGGCGTTTTAAAGGAGGTGCTGATCATCCAGAGAAACGGAAGGATCATTCCAACACCAATCACGGCTAAAACGAGGGTTAAGAGCAGCTTTTTGGTAAAGGATTCTGTTTTCATAGCTTTGACCCCTCTCTCCTAGTAATGGACCCATTTTTTTTGCCCGTACCATTGTACCAGCGTAATCAGCAGGACAAATGAGAACAGCATCCAAGATATTGCCGAGGCGTAGCCCATTTCATAGTAGCTGAAGGCGGTTTTGTAAATGAATAGAGACATGACCGTCGTACTGGAGCCTGGCCCCCCTGCGGTAATGGCTTGAATGATACCGAAGGATTTGATCGATCCGATAAGACCCGTAATGAGCAGTAGAAAGGTGGTAGGGCTTACCAAGGGCCAAATGATGCGGCGGATCAGCGTAAAAGTTTTCGCCCCATCGATACGAGCCGCCTCCAGAAGCTCTGGAGATATTTCCTGCAGCGCCGCCATGTAGATAATCATGTTATAACCTACCGTGGCCCATATGGCGATGATGTTCAGGGCGAGCATCGCGGTATCCGTCGAAGCAAACCAACCAGGAGGATGCTCGATTCCAATCGCACGAAGAAAGCTGTTGATCGGCCCTTGACTCGGCTGGAAGAGTAACATCCATACGAAGCCAACCGCCACCCCACTGGTGATATAGGGCATGAAATACATAGAACGCAGAAGATTCTTTAAGTACACGCTCTGGTTTAACGCCACTGCCACAATAAAGGCCAATAGCAGGGAAACCGGTACAGCGGTCAAATACAGCAGTGTATTCTTGATAGCAATTGTAAACTTCTCGTCACCAAACAGACGCGTAAAGTTGTCAATGCCGATAAATTTATAATGGGGGTTGGCAAATTGATAATTCGTCATGGTCAAGCCTAGAGAAAATGCAGCAGGTATCAGAAAAAATACAACGACGCCTAGCATGTTTGGCAGTATAAACAGATAGCCCATCCTCTTCTGCCGCTTCATCCAGTTTCCACCCATGGAAATCCCTCCGTCCGTTACCGATTGCGGGCAACACAAAGGGAGGGTTCACCTCGGAACGCCTCCCTCTTGCTGAACCGGTCTATTTTTTGTTTTGTTTAAGGAAATCGTTGTGTTTCTTGGCCATGTTCTCAAGCGTCGTCTGCAGATCCTGCTTGTTCAAGAAGTACTTCTCGTACTCTTCCCTGCGGAGGTCATTGACCTGCTGTTCTAAGTTGGACACGTACGTAGGGAATGTCCCGAATACAACCCTCTTGAGTGAATCCAGATCATAGGTACTTTCCACGCCGTTCAATAACAGCTTGATCGCTTCATCCGCATTGACATCCTTGGAGGAAGGAATCCGGCCACCTGACGCCATCGGCATCATGCCACCGTCTGCATACCATTTAAGGAATTTCCAGGCGGCTTCTTTGTTGGGAGATTTGGCATTGATGGACACCACATCTCCTAAGCCTCCCGGATACTTGAATTCGTTCTCATTCTTCGTTATGCGCGGTACGGTAGCGAAGGCGATCTTGAAGCTGCGCGGATTATCCGTCAGATTGCTTGCGCTACGGAAGATGAATTCTCCAGCGTACAGCATAGCTGCTTCGCCCTTTAAGAACATGGTGTCCGTCGGCATCTTGGAGGTCATCTGCTCTCCGTACAGTGGCATGGATTTATCCTTCTGCATCATCTCCTGCAGCACTTCATACCCTTTGGCTGCCAGCGGATTGTTCAGATTGGAGGTTCCGTCTGCTTTGAGATAACCGATTGCTGCTGTAGCGGCATCCACTGCACCTGCGTAGCCCGATTCGTGCTGTAATAATCCCCAGCGTTTGTCTTTTGTGAGCTTCGCCGCATAAGTCTTCATATCATCCCAGGTCCAGTCGAGTGCTGGAATCGGGAGTCCCGCTTCATCAAGGGCATCCTTATTCAGCCAGACGAAAGACATATTCTTCTTCGTAGGAAGTCCGTAATACTTTCCGTCGATCTGCCAAAGCTTAGCATCCGTACCCATCTTCTCGTCGATGTTGTAGTCCGTGAAGGTACCTAAATCCAGGGCAAGTCCAGATTCCTTGCGCTTCTGTAACTTCGTATATGCGTAGTTGACATACAGATCCGCATCCTGACCTGTCATGAGCGCGGTATCCAGCTTCAGGTTGCCCGAGTCATCATTTACAAACCGCTCATAGGTAACCTGAATGTCCGGATTCTGTTTATTCCAGTCATCCATTACGGCTTGCGGCCCCGATTCCGGTGGAACGCCGCCCCACATCTTCAGCTTGATCGTTTTGCCAGGAGTTTTCGTGACCGTTGTTGCCGCCGCCGAGCTCGATGGAGCACTGCCATCCGATTTACCTTCTTCTGTGTTGCCGCAGCCCGCAAATACTCCCGCTACCATTATGAGACTTAAGCCACCTGTCAACCACCTTGATCTTTTCATCGCTGTCCCCATCCCTTTAATTCAAATTTCGTCTGCCTCGTCCATTGTCTTCTCATCAGGAGTTCTCTTTCTTACAGGTTCATCTTAACATCCATCAGTTTGGTCTGGCAGACACGCAATTTGGGGAATCATGCAACGATATTTGGTAGATGTAGGTTACTCGCTTGGTGATTGCCTGCGATAATCACTTGGGGTAAAACCGGACCAGCGCTTGAAGATCTTGATGAAATAGCTGTCCCCAGCAAACCCGACTTGTTCGCCGATCTCCGTAACAGTGAGAGAAGTTCCCCGCAAGAGAATGGCAGCCGCCTCCACCCGGAGCAGCTGATGATAGTGGGTTAGGGTAGAGCCTGTTTTTTTCTTAAACAAATCACTTAAATAGCTGGCCTCCATACAAGCCAAAATGGACATCCGCTTCAAGCTGAACTCTTCAGCGTAATGCTCCCTCATATGCAAGACCACTTTGTTGATATCTGGATGATCCGTCAAACCTTGCTCCGGCTTATTCTGGGGAAGGGTTGAC
Organism: Gorillibacterium sp.; assembly: GCA_023511325.1. Lineage (GTDB taxonomy): Bacteria > Bacillota > Bacilli > Paenibacillales > NBRC-103111 > Gorillibacterium. Next base: position 3,149 of record JAIMBU010000092.1, on the reverse strand, counting down.
CATACCTTGTCCAGTCTTCTCAGACGATCCCGCCCAGCCAGCTCTATCTCGATGCGGGAGAGTGTATCCTGCAGGCTTTTAGGCTCCATAGATAGCTTTAGAAGATAGCCAGAAGCACCGTATTCCAGAGATTGACGCGCGTATTCGAAATCGCTCATACACGTCAGCATCAGAAACCTTCCATCGAACCCTTCGCTTCGCGCCTGCTTCAGAAGCTCGATTCCATCCATGATCGGCATAACGATGTCGGCTATGACCAAGTCAGGTTGTAAGCTACTTATCATCTCGAGCGCTTCCGCTCCATTAGCTGCTTCTCCCACAACTCTAAAACCGATGTCTAGCTTATCCAGCACCTTACGTACATATCCCCTCGCTTGCTCTTCATCTTCAACCAGTAGCACCGTTCTCATGTTGTTCCTCCTTCTGATAAGGCGGGGCCAAGAGCAGCGGAAGTTCAAGCCTTGCTCGTGTCCCCGTTGCTAAAGATTCAAGCGTCAGCTTGGCATTTCCCTGGTACAGTAAGCCAAGACGCTCCCTTAGATTGGAGAGTCCGACTCCTGCATTTGCTCTCCGTTTAGGTTTGGACCCGGCCGCCTCCAGGCCGATACCGTCATCGGCCACCTCAATAATCAGCAAGCCACCCTCTGGATACGCGTGGATATGGATATTCCCTGACTTGGCAGCATGGCCGAAGCCATGAACGATCGCATTCTCCACCAACGGCTGGAGAGAGGATTTAGGAACAAGTGCATAATGGAGCGATGGTTCCATGTCGTACTCCGCTTCAAAGCGGTTGCCGAACCGGGAATTCTGGATTTGCAGATAAGCGCTGACCAATCCGAGTTCATCCTTCAAATGAATCAGATCTACATCCAGATTCAGATTGGATTCCAGGAGCTTGCCTAAAGAGACGATGATATCGTGGATCTCGTCCTGATCGCGTTGCATAGCCATGCTTTTGACCGTATTGAGTGTATTCAGTAGGAAGTGCGGATTCATCTGGGAGAGCAACACTTGAAAGCGGATCGCCTGCTTCTGACGCTCCTCTAGCTTCAGCCGATTTATGAGGTCATGAATATCCTTGACCATACGGTTAAAGCTGCGCGTCAAGGACTGTACCTCCTCGCTGCTGTTCGTCTCCGGCAAAGCCGCCTTCAGGTCGCTCCCAGCAACGATCTCCATCTTCCGCTGCAGCCGGAGCAACGGCCGAGTAATTCCAGAGGACAAAACCACGGTCAAGCTGATAACCAGCAGCATGAATCCTGCGAGAGCACCAAAAAAGCGAGCCTTTATTTCATTTACTTCAGCAAAGAGCTGCTTCAGTGGAGTTCCCTTAACCACATACCAATCCAGAGAAGGAATATACGCAGCCGTGTACAGCATGTCATCCTGCTTGTCTCGCCAATTGGCTACGCTCCTGTCTTCTCCTGTAGCTAACGCCTTGAGTAGTGCTCCCTGTGGTAGCCGCTTGTCTGTATTGGAGGAGAGTACCGTGTTGCCATTCCCATCGGCTAGGACGTACAGTGTTTCCCCCTTTCCACCATCCAAAGATTGGATCGCACGCTGGAACCATTCCTCATAATCCAAACTAATCCTCAGCCAAGCGTAAGGAGTTTCGTATTTCCCTTTCAAGGTGGCATATAGGGAGACCATATTCGAACTGCGGCTAAGATCCCGTTTGACATAATTAGCGTCGTTGGTCACCCAGAGGTAACGCTCTCCGCTTTTTATGACCTTTTGAAAGCCGGGCTCCTGCAATTGTTGTTCGTATTGAATAGCTTTATCTGGATAAAAAGAGGTATAGATGTTTCCCTTCCTATCGAGCAGAGTATAAAAAACCTGAGAGCCGGTCAGAAAAAAACTATTGGAAATGCTATAAAACTTCCCCTCAATCTTATCCCTCAGGTCACTCCACTCATAGTTCTCCGGGTTCTTCAGGAGATCCTCCAGCCCAGGGTCCTGGTCCATCAAGGTCCAGGTCTTCACCAGAATGCCACTTTGATCCTCCAGACGTTGCTTAAAGGAATACAATAGATCCCGGTCCTGTTCATTAGCCTTACTCTGAAGAACGACCTCCACGGAATTGAAAATGTAAACGCTTAACCCTACAAGCGGCAAAAGAATAAATAATAAGAATAGGGCGATTAGTCGATTTTTTAAGCTTTTGGGCAGCAATTTAACCATGCGGGATCTCATAGGTGCTCGCGCCTTCCTTTCTTCCAGTGAAGGTTTATGTGCCTTCATTATTTCTCATCCTTTCATTGTTGTCCACTGAAGAAAACAGGAAGGCGCTCTGGATTCTTATTCTGGATGATTTAATTTTGCCATTGTCAAATTAGGTCTACTCTGATAAACTCAGCTCTATAAGGTTTACTGCGATAAACTTCAGGAGGTGCTTTATTATGGAACCCTACAAATTATTCGAGGCTGAGCATAAATTTGTCCATTTAATATGGGAGCACGAACCGATCAATTCAACGGAACTAGTAAAGCTTAGTCATGACAAGTTAGGTTGGAAGAAATCCACGACCTATACCGTTTTAAGAAAGCTTTGTGAGCGAGGAATCCTGAGGAATGAAGATGCGCTAGTATCCGCGATCGTTAAAAAAGCGGATGCCCAGCAATACGAGAGTCAGACGATGATTAAAAAAACCTTTGATGGTTCTCTACCCCAGTTTTTAACAGCATTTCTCAAAGAAAATAAGCTTACGGAGAAGGAAGCCGCGGAACTGAAACGTATTATCGAGGAGGCCGCAGAATGACAGGCTTATTTACGACTTTCCTCAATATGAGCATTACAGCAACCTATGTGTCTCTTGGCGTCATTGTCTTAAGAATGCTTTTACAAAAAGGAAATGTCCCGCGGATTTTCTCCTATGCCCTCTGGTTGGCCGTATGGATTAGACTCATTTTCCCTTTTACATTTAACTCAAGCTTCAGCTTATTCAGCTTGCTAAAGCTTAATCATCAAACAAGTACAGGAGCAATTGAGTATATTCCTCGAAATATCGGTTTCATGCAGGTTCCTGCTATTGATGTGGGAAACGGCATGATCAACGGAATTGTGAATTCATCACTGCCTCCTGCTACCGTTTATGGAAGTATAAATTCTCTGCAAATCACAATGGGGCTGGCTAGTATTATTTGGC
>JAIMBU010000091.1 GCA_023511325.1 Gorillibacterium sp. | reverse complement strand
CGCGGGAGGCTGTTCTCAGAAAGGCAATCAATATATTATCGGAGTGGAATAATCGAATATACGTATCTAGCGTTAGCCCTTTGGGATAGAAATAGACACCGTTGATAATCTCATCCGGGTTACTAATGGAATTGATGAGAATGTAATAGAACGGATAGATACATAGCAACATGAACATGATGAAAACCAGGTAATTAATGATATGAAAGGAAGCATCTCCAAGCTTTAAGCGTTTCATCCCCGAACTCTCCTCATACGATCGATTCTCCACGCACCATTTTGGCTATCTTATTTACCGAAAAGAGGAGGAAGACACTAATTAACGTCTTCGTAATGCCCAGCGCGGTTGAGTAGGAGAAGTCGCCGTTCAGCATCCCCACCCGGTACGTGTAGTAATCCAGCACTTCAATATGAGTTGCGACCAGTGGATTGTAGAAGACATAATATTGATCAAACCCATTAGACAACATGTTACTGATGCTTAATAGCAGCAAAACGAAATAGGTTGGTAAAATACCAGGCACTGTGATATTCCAGATGGTGCGGAAACGTCCGGCTCCATCCACTTTCGCTGCGTCGTACAGCTCTTGATCGATCCCGGCAATGGCAGCAAGGTAGATAATCGCGCCCCAGCCCAGACCCTTCCACATGACGATTGCCGTCTGCACATACCAAACTGCAGCATTATTGCCTAATACATCTGTTGGATTGTCTATCCACCCGAAGATAAACAAAACATGATTAATGAACCCGTCGCTGGAAAAAAACATAAAGCATATCGCGTACACGAGCACCCAACTGATGAAATTGGGCAACGTCGTGGTAATCTGCACCAGCTTCTTGAACCGTTTGGAATTCATTTCATTCAGGAAGATGGCAAATGCGGCATAGAGCGGTGTACAGAGAAGACTCAGCGTGCTCATGATCATCGTGTTCTTAAGTACACTGAATAGGTCTTTGCGTTCATGATACATGAGCTTAAAATACTCCAAGCCGGCAAATGATGTCTTCCATAGAGGGATACCCGGCTTATAATGAAAAAAAGCGTAAATCCATCCGAATAGTGGGATATAGTTGAAAATGAATACCACGACCAAAAACGGAACCGCCATCCAGAATAGCTTCATCCGATTGGATAATAAAAAGTGAGGTTGCTGATTAAGCGGAACTTTGACTGCATTTACTCGACCCATTGGTTATCGTTCACCTTCCGTTTCACTGTCGCTGTTGTATCTCAATGATACGTAATGCGACAGTGAAACGGAATTGATTCAGCAATGAAAAGATGACTTATCCTTAGCCAGCGACAATTTTTTTATCCCTGAGCGCAACGAATATGTCATTATTAAAGATTAGATGACTATTTCTCCACTTATCATTCTAGCGGAAGACGCATCCGAACCGTCATCCCATTCCCCTCGGAGCTTTCAACCTCTAACCCGTAATTTTTACCGGCATGCAAGCGAATCCGTTGGTTCACATAAAGCAAGCCCATCCCATGAGAACGCGGTAATCCCCGCTCTACACTCGTTGCCTCTTCTTCCAGCCTACTTCTCAGTTCGCTCAGCTTCATTGATGACATGCCTTTCCCTTCATCCCTCACCTCCAGCAAAAGCGAGCCTCCCTCCGCATACCCCGACAATTTGACTGTACCTGCATACTTCTGGGTCATACCGTGGACAAAACAATTCTCCAGCAGTGGCTGCAGAATGAACCGGGGAACCTGAGCTTCCATAAGCGCCTCGTCTACCTCCAAATAGATCCCAACGCCTTCTCCATAGCGGTGATTCATAATCGTCATATAATGTTTGATGTAATCGAGCTCCTCGCGCAGCGTAGTAAACACGGAGGTCTCACGATAAATCGGCTGAAGCATCTTACCTAGCGCGGTGACGGTTTCCTCGATATTGGTGGCATGGTGCACTGCCGCCATCCATTTGATCATATTTAGGGTGTTATAGAGAAAGTGGGGATTAATCTGGGAAGCCAGTGCACGAACCTCAGCCTCCCGCTTCATCTCTTCCGTGTGCCGATTCGTCTCGATCAGCTCCTGAATACTGCGTGACATCTTGTTGAACTGCATACTGAGACGACCAATTTCATTGCGCTCCATTCCTCTTACCTCAAACCCAACATTGCCCGTTTCCATCTGCTTCATGGCTTTTGTCAGTTTGGATAAAGGAACGGTAAGGCGACTTATCCAATAATAGGAAAGAATCCAGGCGACGAAGAGACTCACCAAAAGCATGGCAAAAACAATTCTCTTTAGCGTATGGCTATCTTTGGTGAATTCGCCATAGGGGATTTCCTTGACAAGTGTCCAGTCTGTATCGCCGACACGGTAGTACACGACCTGCCATTTGCCATTCGCATTCCTGGTTGTGTAGCTTCCGTACTTGCTCCCGTCTGTTTGCGCTAAGGAAAAGGTCGGAGTCTGCCGCTTGATCGCATCATCCCCGCGGATCACGTTGCCGTTACCGTCCAGCAAATAGATCCATCCCTTTGTGATGCCGGCAAGCTCGGCGAAGAAGGGGGACAATGCGCTTTCCTTCATACTGAGCACGAGAATAGATAGCGGCCGCTCTTCGTAAGAACTGACGATGGCGCGGGACGCCAAAATGAGTGAGTCGTTCCATTCTAATGTTTCCGGATAACGAAATACCTCCTCCTGATTCTTCACCTTGACATTGCTCGTCCAATTCATATTGGGAAAGCTGTCAATCACCTGATCGTAGAGTCCCGAAGCATACCCCCAACTGGCTAAGTGCTGATCAAGACTGGTGTATAATTTGGTCCGAGTAACACCCAATATCTTCCCGGAATTCGTATAAACGTAGATCGAATGCATATTGTCGTAGCGATACAATACATCATTGAACAATTGCGTAAGTGTAGCATTCGCTTCAACCTCTTCGACTTGGGATAACGGCTTGTCCATGTAAGCTCGGACGGATGCATCCGCAAGCAGCAGCTTGCTTGTTTTATCCATCTCGCTACGCTGTGTGAGCAGGCTATTCTCCGCTTGTTTAAAATTTTGGAGCGTCAGTTGCTCGGCCCGCTCTTTGACGATCGAGGTCGTACTCGCATAGAAGAAGTAGGATCCGCATGATAAGACAAGGAGAATGACGCCTGCTAAGGTCACAAATAATTGGGTTCGTAAACTCCCCCTCCGAGAGCTGTAGCGAAATATCAAGCCCATCACCCTCTGGATGACCTTTACAAGCCGGATATGCTTACTCTTCTGGACCATCATCCTGCTCCTCCGTTCTGCCCCAGCGCTTACGGAATTCTCGCGGTCCCATCCCCGTCGCCTTTTTGAATGTTCGGCTGAAATGGCTATGATCGATAAAACCCACCTGTTCGGCGATCTCATAGGAAAGTAAGTCGCTTTCCAGCAGTAGCCTTTTAGCCCTCTCCATGCGAAAGTGGATCAAATATTCACTAAAATTAACGTTTAGTTCTTTTTTTAATAACGCAGATAAATAGTTAGGGCTTACGCCAACGGTTCCTGCTACATCCTGCAGGGTCAATTCTCCTTGGTAATGCTTCTTCATGTAAGCGATTGCTTCTGCAACCTTGCGACTCATGGGAACCTGTTGAGCCTGCATAAGCTCACCGATGAACTGTTCAGACAATTGAACCATTTCATCCCAGGTTTCACAGGACTCCAGTTGCACGGTATATTCGGTAACAAGTTGTGCATTTTCCTGCGATTGATGTGGGACATGCAGTGACAACCGATGGAACAGATAAATAAAATCGCGAACGGTAGCTTCCTGCGATTGGGGAAGCTGGCGCTCCTTCACCTGTTCGGACCAGCGACTAAATTCTTTCATCATCTGCTCTCCCTGTGAACTTAACACATCGGACAAACCTAACAGCGCTGCACCCACCTTCCTCGCCGCTTGGGCTTGCAGGTTTCCATCGCCGCTGATGAGATGATCCGCGTTGACATATAGCTTATAGCTGATTGCATGCAAGCATTCGCGATACAACGCTCGAATTCGAGATAAGTCACGTACAGTTCGGCTCACAGCAAATGTCACAGTCACGTTGAAGTACGCCAGCATGACCTTACGAACATGCTCTAATAGTCGCTGCAACTGCTGGAGCTGCTCCTGTTCACTTACCCTGTCGCCAAAACTGAGGAGAAACAAATAGCGGTTATCCGCATCGTGGCACACTTCTCCGCGTCCGTAATCCCGCAAAATCTCCTGCAGCACATTGAGCATGGACATCCGGATCAGCTGACCTCGCTCGTCGCGAAATCGTTCCTTCAGCAGGTGATAATGATTAATATCCATCAGACAGACCTGAATGCTGTGGGGATCAAGCATCAGTTTATACTCCTGGATGTACCCAAGAAACTCTTCGTGGGAATATCGATTTTGAAACAAGTAATCCTTAAACAAATTTTCCTTCAACACATCCATATTGCGCAGGAGATACTTATTGGAATCAGCCTGCTGCACATCGAGCTCCTGCTTCACCTTGTGTAATATGTTCATTAGCTCCTCAGAGCTCATCGTCAGCTTAAGAATAAAATCACTTACCCCATTGCGTAGGGCACTCTGCGTCAGACCAAATTCTTCCACGCACGTTAATATAATGATTTTCGTTGATGCGTCATGCTGGCGAATCCGATCGATCAGCTCCATCCCATCCATCTCTGGCATGCGGATGTCTGTAATTACAATGTCAGGCTTATTGTTCTGATAATGCTCCCAGGCTTCAACCCCATTCGCTACATCCGCCGTCACCAACATACCAAGAGACTCCCAATGGATAGAGTTTTTCAGACCTAATCGAACCCACATTTCATCTTCCGCTATCAATACCTTATACATAAGTTATTTTACCTCTCTTATATTATCGAGTTTGGGAATGTATCGTGGATAAACATCTTGGGAACCTTCGTTACTTGCGTTTGGAATCAAATTCACCTTATAAAATGCAAAGTCAGTATAGCAGGGAAGTGCTCGACATACCAGAAATTCAGATGTTAGGGTCGTCATGAGTGTCTATTTCTCTTGATTTATCGGTTCTCTCAAAGATCTTCAATCGGTTCTTTTGTTCTGAACCTAATTCCGGTATGATAGCAAAAGGAAAGCACATAACGTTTGTCAGAGGAGGATTTATCAATGATTAATGTAGCCATACTCAGCTTTTGGCATGTCCATGCCGGTGATTACGCCAAGCAGGTGGAAGAACACAACGATACCGTAATCGCCGCCATTTGGGATGAAATTCCGGAACGGGGAAGGCAGGAAGCGGCAAATCGGGGAGTACCCTTTTACGAAAATCTAGCTGACCTTCTAGCAGATGAAACAATAGATGCCGTTGTTGTCGTTACGCCGACAAACATGCACCGGGATGTCATGGTTGCTGCTGCAAATGCAGGAAAGCATATTTTTACAGAAAAAGTCGTTGCCACGACTCTCCACGAGGCCAACGAAATCCTCGAGGCTGTTCGGGAAAAATGCGTCAAACTTACCGTCTCTCTGCCACGGCTTAACGATGGATATACTTTGGCCATTCAGGATATTATTGAGCAAGACTTGTTGGGTGATCTCACGCTAGTTCGTATCCGCTTGTCCCATAATGGGGCAACAGCGAATTGGCTTCCTGAGCATTTCTTCAACCGCGAGCTGTGTGGTGGCGGAGCTTTGATTGACCTGGGTTGTCATCCGATGTATCTGTCCTGCCTCTTTCTGGGTATGCCTGAAAGTATCTCGGCAACGTATGGTTATGTTACAGGCAAGGAAGTAGAAGACAATGCTGTAGCCGTGCTGAACTATGAGAACGGTGCAATTGCTGTAGTGGAGGCTGGTTTTGTCAATGCACGTTCGCCGTTTTCTATTGAAATCAACGGAACCAAGGGAACGCTGCTTTACGGTGCTCCAGAAACGGACCGTCTGTACGTAAGCTCAGAAACCTGTGCTGACGATGGCTGGCAAATGGTGGAGCTACATGACAAACGTCAATCCGCCTTTGACCAGTGGATTGAGCATATTCAAACGGGGAGTGAAGCTGAAGAGAACATCGGCATTGCCCTTGCTTTAACCCAGTTGATGGAAGCTGCTAACCTATCAGTAGCGGAGCAGAGGGTTGTTCGAGTGGATGAACTGAGCGAATAAACTTCAGAACATTAAGCTGGTTTAATGAATTTCTGGGGCAAATACAACACGGGTAAAAGGGGGAGCAAACCAATCCAATGCAGATACAAACACATAAGAGCCGGATTCATCGCCGTCGCTTTAGTAATAAAGCGGTATCTGCTGTTGTCTTTGTAACGGCAATAGCCGCTCTCACTGCCTTTTTGTATACACAGAACAATTGGCTTGATCTCACTCGAATCACAGTTGACTCTAAGCGGATCCCCCCAGCATTTGATGGTTATAAAATTGTCCATCTTTCAGATCTACACGGCAAGGGCTTTGGGAAGGGGCAGCACCGACTTCTAGCTAAAGTGAAAAAAGAAGCCCCTGATCTCATTGCCTTCACGGGAGATTTGATCGATAGTGAGAATGCCGGTGAACGCGTTCGTAGTCTTGAACTGATGAAAGGTCTCGTTACCTATGCTCCGGTTTATTTGATCACGGGGAACCATGATCATACCGTTGGGGACTTTGACTCACTTGAACGCGATTTGACTGCAGTGGGTGTCAAGGTACTGCGAAACGAGTCTACCCTCTTATCTCGTGGCGGCAATGAAATTCTTCTTGCTGGGATAGACGATCCCTTATTCACTCCATACGCGGCTAGCTCAGCCAAAAGTGTACAAGACAACTTAAGCCTAGCTATTCAAGCAACTCCGCCTGCCCTTTTCAAGATTCTGTTGGCACACCGACCTGAACTTATTTCGGTTTATGCAGATGCACCAATAGACCTGATTCTCTCTGGGCATGCCCATGGAGGTCAGGTCAGATTGCCATTTATCGGTGGTTTGGTTGCACCAGCCCAAGGCTTTAACCCCCGCTATACAGCCGGTGCTTATCAGGAGGCTAATTCCGTCATGGTGGTGAGTCGTGGTCTGGGCAACAGCATTCTTCCTCAACGCTTGTTCAATCGTCCAGAGATCGTTGTCATTACACTGCATAAAGAATGAATAGATTCGATTGACTCTGTTCATCCTTTGTAAGTGAATAGGACTTTGGGATGGTGCACTCATTAGGCGTTTATCCAAACCTTGCGGTACTCTTCTGTTTTAAAGCCCACGGTTACCCGCTTGCCATCTGTTACAATGGGACGCTTAATCAGCTTCCCATTCGCAGATAGCAAGCTTATTTTTTCATCACGGGTCAGGTTGGCGAGCTTATCCTTCAGCTTTAGTTGCTTATAGACCTCTCCGGAGGTATTGAAGAACTTACTCAGATCCAGCCCACTCTGTTCAACAAAAAGTCTCAATTGAGTAGCCGTGGGAGGGGTCTCTACCAGATCAATAAACTCTGTTGTGACTCCCTCAGCCTCTAGCCATTTTCTCGCATTCCGACAGGTCCCACATTTGGTATAGCCATAGAGGGTAACACTCATAACATAATTGGCCCCTTTGCGAAATTGTGCTCATGCGTCTCTTCATCCTGTTTTCTCAGCATCTCCACTGTTTCTCGCATGTCAGTAGGCAGAGGAGCGATAAATTCAACCGGGCATCCGGTTCCTGGATGAATGAAGCCCAGCTTAGCGGCATGTAGGGCCTGTCTGCGAATCGGATAAGGAAGCGTCCGTTCTAATCCTTCGAGCATAGGGGAACCCGTGGTCGATTTCGCTTCATCCCACTCGCTTCCGTCTGCTTCTTCACGAATGACCCCAGGTATCTCACCGGTTTCTAGCTCGCCTCCTGGGCCATACATTTTATCAGCAAATAAAGGGTGACCCAGAT
>JAIMBU010000914.1 GCA_023511325.1 Gorillibacterium sp. | reverse complement strand
GCCTCTGATAGATCAAGTGAAACATAATTATAATTTGGGGTGATTTTAATGGTAAAGACGAATGAAACTCAGCCTCCTATGACCTCCTATCCGATTACAGAGCTTTCCGCCAATGCAGAGGTGTTATTTTCTGTACGACCGGAAGTACTGGCCGGGGCAGTTTATGGGCTTAAGAAAGTCGAGTTAACCGTTGAAGAAGCAAAAGTAATGATTGATCAATTTTTAGAAAAGAAGGTGGATTTCGATGGCAGCAGGTAATTGGAGCTCTACGGACAAACCCGTTCTTCCTGGTCTTTATATGAATTTCCAGGCAGCGGCACAGAATGCAATTGAACCAGGGGCGAGGGGAACCGTTATTGTTCCCGTCAAGGCACACTGGGGACCAGAAAAAACGTTTATCGAGGTAGGTGGTGAGGCTGCGATTCAAGAAGCTTTTTCCCTTGATGAATCTATGAATGCTACGGCGTACACGACACTTCGTCTTGCTCTTCTTGCACAGCCCAATAAGGTGCTAGCCTACAGGTTGGTAGATGGGAATGCAGCAATTGCGACGAAGATGTTGCAGGATACAGCAGCTACACCCGCCAATGTTCTTAGGGTCGATGCCAAATACAAGGGTAATAGAGGGAATAACTTTCACTTGACGGTTGTTGATAACCTCGTAGATAACAGCAAGAAAGATATCAAACTTTATGATGGCACATCTCTTCTTAAAATTTTCACTTTCTCTTCCGGAACTGTACAAGCCGCCGCTGATGCAATTAATAGTAATCCAGCTAATATTTGGATTACGGCTGCGGTACTCGCTCCAGGAAATGGCACATTAGCTGCGATCAGCAACGTAGCTATGACTGGCGGGGACTCTGGTATTGCCGGTCTGGTGAATGCAGATTACATCGCAGCATTGGGCGCATTTGAAACACAAGACTTTCATGTCCTTGCACTTGATGGAAACGTGGATCCAGCTTTGCAGACTAGCGTAGTGGCATGGGTGAGGCGTGTTCGCTCTGAGGGTAAAGGAATTATTGCTGTATTGGGTGGTTCTGCTATAGATGATACAGGAGCTAATGCAGTTAGTGCAGCCGTTACGCGGAGTGCAGCGTACGACTTTGAAGGCATTATTAACGTAGGTACTGGCGGTGTAATGGCGGGCATGACGTACAGCTCAGCCCAGACTGCAATCTGGGTTGCGGGACTCATTGCCGGAGCAGCACTCAGTGGTTCAACAACTTATGCAGCAACTCCATTTGAAGATGTAACACGACGGTGGACACGCTCTGAACAAGAGGCCGCTGTACGTGGTGGAGTATTCCTTCTTGTCCACGATGGAAGAAGGGTGAAAGTGCTCAAAGGTATCAATAGCTTAAGCACCCTTCGAGTCGGTCAGAACAAGGGGTGGAAGAAAATTCGCAAGATCCGCGTGTTAGATCAAATAAATGCCGACCTGCAGCAAACGGCTGATGATCTGTATATTGGCAAGGTCAACAATACAATTGAAGGGCGTCTGTCATTAATCGGAGCAGGAAAGGAATACCTCCGGCTACTGGCTTCTGAAAATGTTATTGAAGCCACAGGATACGATGTCATTCTCGATCCGCGTTTCTATGGCAGTTCTCCAGCTTTAACGCCTGAGGATGATCAAGTATTTCTCCAGTGGACCGCAGATGACACTGATGTGATGGAACAAATCTTTGGCACGTTCATCGTGCAATAACAAAAGGAGGAAATAAGCAATGACATATCTTGATCCGAGCAGAGTAATCATGGGAACATTTGGCCAAATTTTTATCGATGGTGTCTGGCAGTCAAATCTGAATCATCTAGAGGCTAATGTTGAAGTAGATAAAAAAGAGCTTAATCTAGTTGGAACAGAGTATACCGTTTATAAGCAAGGCAGAAAGAAAGCCTCTGGTACCATGAGTGGCTATAAAGTCTCCTCCGCAATGCTTGAGCGGGGCTTCACAAAATTTGAAATTATCTCTACGTTGAATGATCCTGAAG
>JAIMBU010000913.1 GCA_023511325.1 Gorillibacterium sp. | reverse complement strand
CAAGAGGATCGTCCAGCGCTACATCATCATCATGCCCGTCATCGCCGAATTCCAGCGCGGGATTTTCTTCTATTTCCTGTTTGAAGCGTTCTTCCAGGATCCCTCAAGCGAATTGCAGCAGCTTCAACACCAGAAACAGCAGGTGGCTTTGAAACGTTTTATGTTAAGCTACCCACCCAAGGGACAGCGGTTGTGGAATTTCAAATCACGAACGGTGATGGAGTAGCTGCAACCAAGACCATCACGATCATTCGCGAGCCATTGCCATACGAAATTATTAGCCCTCTGGCCACACAGAATAGCAAGAAGGAAGACCAGGTCAATGTAAACAGTAACTTTGTAGACATTGTCCTACGCGCTGAGGGTGCCGATTCTGTGCTGTTTGGCAAGACTGCTGCAGTACGGAGCACCAAAGATACGGATGTATTTACTTATACAGCGGAAGCCTTGAAGAAGGGGGCGAACTCGCTCAAGTTCACGGTTACTCGCGGTACAGCGAAACTGACTGGAACACTCATCGTCTATAACTCAGACACAGCTATCGTCGGAGCCCAATACCAGACAAAGCTTGCGGCGAAGATGAGCGCGTTTGGTGGCAAAGTCGAGCTTAGCTTTCCCAAGGAAACGCAGTTGATGAGAACAAAGCCTTTTCTCTCGAATTCTTTCCTGACTAAAGACCGGCAGATTCTGTTTGGTATAGCCGACAGCACAGATGGTCGGGTAGATAAGATTAATCATCCGATTCCAAGTGATACAAGTGATTCCTATATAACTCCCTTTTACATTGAGCCCATCTTGACAGGCAAGAACATGCTGATGGAGCAAACAGGACGCTTCCGTCCGGCAAGTGAAAGATTCTGGATTGATGGCGGAGTCATGAATACCACATCCATTACCGCAATTAGCAAGGACAAGCAACAGGAATTCTTGAACGGAAGAGGACTGGATCCTTATGGAAGCCCAGTGGCGAGCGGTACGTGGAATCCCTATGAAATATTCTATAATCGGGTGAACGCAGCAGCTGAGGTTATTCCTACCTTGTCCGGAACATTGAAGCTAAAGTACGATGCAGATATACGTAATGACTCATGGCGCTACTTAACAGTGGTTCATTTCGAATACTTCACGGACTACAGAGGCGTTCCCGGCTATCGCTGGAGGAACATCGGAGGAGTTGTTGACAATAACAACAAGACCATATCTGTACCCGTAAGCAATTTCGGCTATTATCAGGTCATGTACATGGACAAGAGCTTCGACGATGTGATTTCTCATCCTTGGGCGAAGAATCAGCTCGATACTCTCTATTCCAAAGGAATCATGAACAAGAAAGTCTCGAAGAGCACCACCTTCGATCCTTACGATCCGATCACTCGGGGAGAGTTTGTCACGCTACTGGTGAAAATCTTTCAGCTCAAGCTGGACTTTGAAGGAAAAGGAACTTTCACTGACGTAGTGGTCAATCAAGATAACCTCAGTGACGGCCTCTACGAGTATAAGTACATTGAGACGGCTGCTCGCAAAGGGATTGTGCGAGGTACAGCGGGCGGAGCCTTCTTGCCGGGCTTGTCGATCACTCGGGAGGATGCAGCAAGTATGATTGCCAAGGCGGCCAATCTGAAGCTGAGCAACGTGGATAGCAAGACGTTGACCTCTCTGCAGAAGTCGTTTACGGATGCCAACCTGATCCAAACCTATGCTAGATCAGCTGTTGAAGCCGTTGTGAAGGCCAAACTAATGAAAGGCATGGAGAATGCTCTTGCCGCAGGTAGCAAGCTTTCCTACCGCTATGCGCCAAAAGACACCTTTAGCCGTGCCGAAGCAGCGGAGGTTGCCATCAACGTTATGGCCTTGAATAAAATGATTCCAAAATGATGATGACTTAGAATTCTCAATAAATGGTAGGCCGCCCTTTAGGGAGACCTACCATTTTCTATATATCGTAAAGCATGAAGAAGGTTGAGCCCTCTTGTTCTTAGTTTCAAAAGCTTGTTTTTGTTTAATAT
>JAIMBU010000912.1 GCA_023511325.1 Gorillibacterium sp. | reverse complement strand
CGTTATTGCTGTCACCCTTGTGGTCGTGGCTGCTTGCTCCTTGGTCATTTACAACATCTTTTATATCTCCATTATTCAGAAAGTAAAGGAATATGGACAGCTGCGGACCATTGGAGCAACGGGAAGGCAGATCAGAAGGATGGTCCTCCGCGAGGGAAGAATATTATCCATGCAGTACATCCCTATTGGCCTTTTAATGGGCTCTCTAGTCAGCTATATCATCCGCCCCTCCGTGTGGCTAAAGACACCAAGCTTGATACTGGTTTTATGCGCAGGCCTTGCGACTTTTATTACGGTTATGCTTTCCGTAAGAAAGCCTGCAAAAATAGCGGCTTCTGCTTCACCGATTGAAGCAGTTACGTATACCAGTTATCGACCGGCTCGTAAGAGAACTAAGCGCACCTCAAAGAAGCTTACGCCGGTTTCCCTCGGTATGATGAACTTAACCAGAAACAAGAAAAAAACCGTGATTACCTTTATGTCCCTGGTCTTGAGCGGGGTATTATTAATCGTAGTTGCCTCCTTGCTGACCTCGGTTGATCCTGTAGCTCGCGCCAAGCAGTCTTTTCCGTATGGAGGTGAGTATCAAATAGAGCTGAATAGAGATTTACTGTCTCCAACAACGAAGTATAGTGATCTGCAGATAAACAACCCACTTTCCAATCAGCTAAAAGAAAAGATTCTCTCCATTGAAGGTGTGGATGCGCTTGAAACACATAAATATATCGAGAATGAAATAACAGCCACAGATATGGATGATAACGCAGCGTACATTGAGAATATTCGGGAACAAGACAGAGGGGAATTTAACAGCGATTTAGTCGAGGGAGCATTGCCGGATTCTACTTCCGGCAGCAGTCTTATTCTTATCAACCGGGCAACAAGCACCTACGAATACCTTGGCCTCCATTATAAACGAGGCGATAAGGTCAATATGATTCTCTCTGACGGCAAAACTCGAATACAAAAGAACTTTATCGTTGCTGGCATGATCGACAACAAGAACAATTCCACTACCTTTTTCCTCCCGGATGCAGCAATGGATCATTTGATCGCCGCGAACTGTAATTTGAGCTATGAAATCATTTCGAAACAAGGCTATTCAGCAGGTATAGAGTCTGAGCTAAGAGATCTGATCGCTTCCGAGGAGAGACTTGACATCGTTACCTTGAAAGACAATATATCCTCTTTCAGAAGCGCTTTTCATACCATTTCCATTGCGGTTTATGCCTTTGTTACCGTCATCGCCTGCTTTGGTGTTGTAAATTTAGCAAATACCATTATGACGAATGTAATCTCCAGAAAAAATGAAATCGGAATGATGCAGGCGATTGGGTTGAGCAAAAAACAGCTTAGAAAAATGTTGAATACAGAGCATGCTTACCTGACATTTGGTGGCTTTGCTATATCCGTCTTTTTGGGCAGCATCCTGGGATATGTTTTGTGCCAGGCAGTAGAAGACACGGCTGGCTTCTCATTTGTAGTCTATCGGTTTCCGGCGGGGATTATTGCCCTCTATTTTCTAATGGCCGCTGCGGTACAATTCACTCTAACACAGCTTATTGGTCAGTTCATGACAAAACAAACGGTAATCGAACGGCTGCGGGAAACGTAATGCATACTTAAAACGGGGGAATTCGAGATGAGCCTTTTAAAGACCAGTGGATTAAAAAAATATTATCACAGTGAGCCAAACGTTGTAAAAGCCTTGGACGATATTAATCTCACCGTGGAACAAGGTGAATTTATTGCTATTGTTGGCACATCCGGCAGCGGAAAGACCTTGCTTTCGCCCGTGGCCAGCTTGCCGATGGGCTCGCCATTCAGGAAGACTGTCAGCGACAGTGCGCGGGCCACGCTGTTGCGCAGAAAGCCGCTGGGGCGCTGCAGGGTGATCTTCATTCGCAGACGGGCAAGGGACTGGCCATGAAAAAAGCCGGTTGTTCTTGCGAACAACCGGCTTTCAGGGATTTTTGGTCGGGACGGAGTGATTCGAACACTCGACCCCTTGCAC
>JAIMBU010000911.1 GCA_023511325.1 Gorillibacterium sp. | reverse complement strand
TAAATAAGTGAGCATACTCTGAAATGCAGTCAATACCATTTCGGATCATTGCCGCTGCCTCCAGCCTAAATCATAATTCGGTTTTTAGTACACGCATCGTTTCCTCAGGAATCGTGAAGCTTTCCGCATATTCCTTTCTCGCTTCAATACCACGTACTCGCGATAAATGTTTATAGTATTCTAAATAAGCGAAGGAAGTACTTCCGGTCACAAACCAATGCTGGGACACCGCTTTAATCCACAGATCATAGGCCTCCTTCGAGAAGTCTACATAGACATAAGGTTTATAATCGACTGCGTCCTCCCAGTTTTCAGCGTAATACAACCTCGAAGCAAAGAAAGCAGGGTTCTCCCGCTCTAGGGGGCCTAAGCCAGCGAAAAAACGAGCGTCGTTAACAATACGATGCGTTGTGCTATGATCCTTATGCATGCTATTTTTAAAGTGGGTGATGATCACATTGGGCCGTACCCGACGAATCACATCGCATACGCGCAGACGTAATTCTTCATTATCTGGCAATTCTCCATCGGGAATATCGAATACGATCGCCTCGCCACCTAACATCTCAGCAAATAGCTCGGCTTCTTTTACTTTCTGCTCGCGGTATTCATGGACATCTCTACCTGCTGGAACCCCACGTTCCCCTGCAGTCAGCGCTAAGGTGACAATATGATCGCCCTTAAGCGCATGACTGGCTAACACACCACCAGCAGTCAACTCCATATCACCTACGTGACCGCCTATTGCCAAAACGGTAACCTTTTGCTCACTCATTTTAAAACTCCCTCCTCATGACTGCAAATTCCTTTACCCTTTGAAAGCCAGCCTTCTCGTAAATACGGATAGCCGGGTTATTCTGTCCAGTAAACAGAGACATATACTCGGTCTGAATGCTTTGAAAGGCTTCACATAGCTTAAAGAAAAGCACACTGCCCAAGCCATGTCCTTCATGATCGGGGTGTACTCCAATTCCAGTGAAAAAAGCTCGGCCATTGTCTTGACGGATGACTGGACCGGCGAATCCGACTACTTTTCGCTCATATGCAGCAATCACCATAGGCACACGATTGGCTGTGTATTTAGGAATTTCTCTCTGCCACAAGAGATTATCAAATCCTGTTAGCATCTGTTCCACGCCACTGTATCTTTCTGGATTAAACAATTCCACTCGATAGCCTTCTGTAGCCGCCTTCTCTTCTTTGGCTATAATATCCTCAGGGATGGAGAATTGAGCAAGATTTAGATACAGGGCACATTCTCTTGAACGATCGATATATCCTTGACTTAACAAGAACGGATAAAGCGTGCTATCTAACGGTACACCGGGTGCATTATTATGCTCATGTTTCGGTGTGCCTGGTATATACCAAGGCAATAACATGGGATTGAAGAATAGGATATCTGCCTGCTTTTTACCCAAATGTTGAAAGCGGTGCTCTAATTTATTTAACATTAGCCTGTAATTTTCATTCGTTTTACAATCACTAGATAACACAATACAAGTGATATAACCCGCCACAGTCCCTAGAGGTAAGTCATCCCCCGTGCATCCACAGGCAAAGCCTTTCACCTGGCCTGATTCAAGTAAAACAAATGCTGTCTCATGATCAAAATAAGGATTAGCCAAGAAAATGTCTCGGAAGCTCTTTTCAGTAAGCTCTTTATATCCATCTTGCATGGCTTCTTTATTCCACAAAGTAATAACTTCATTAACGTACTGGTTATCCCAAGTCTTAATCATGACAGGATGCCTCCACCCTAATAAGGTCTAGTAAGATATCTTTCCCATAATCACAGCTCGCTCGGCTCCTGTGACACGAGGTAGATTATTGGGTCGCTTGGCTATCGTATAATCGGCAAGCAAGGCGAAAGCAATCGCCTCTTTGGCATCACTATTCAGGCCAACATCCTCCTGAGTAAGCACCTGCACACCCATAGGCTCCATCTCTTGCTGAAGAAATTTCATCAGCACGGGATTAGCGGCCTCCACCCCCCACTAAAATAACAGCTGACG
>JAIMBU010000910.1 GCA_023511325.1 Gorillibacterium sp. | reverse complement strand
GTACTGGAGAGGGTGTCAAAAGTCCGCTACCCAAGCTGACAATGGCAACGATTAAAAGCGACATGATCCATTTGCTCATCTTCAATCACTCCTTTCATGATGGACTCATAAATTTCTTTCTGTCTGAACGCTGCTTGTTGACGAAATTGCTCAAACCAAGCTGCGCAGGCTATGGAGAGATTCTGGTTGTTAGCTTTAATGGAGCTATTCAGAGCTTTAAGTAAATAGCCAATACCTTCCTCAATTCTGGTATGGTTTAAAGAATACAAGGCCAATTTGTGAAAAAAGTTGGCCTGTCGATCCACAGTAAATGAGTTTGAATAAAAGCTATGGTCTAGCGAATCGGTTTGCAACAAATGGATCGTCTTTCTAAAGTGGAACAACACATGATCAATATTATAATGGTACTGATTAGCCGCTTCCAAAATGGTTAGCAGGCCTGACAACAGTTCCGAAGGATGCTTGTCCAAAAGCGCTACATAATCGGGTAGAAATTCAAAATTTCCCATAAGCAGATGGAGGTTAGCACGGTTGGCCTCGGCGTACATCTTAAACTTCTCAACCTCCCGCCATCCCGTTTCATCTAAGGAATCAAACCAGCTTAAATCTTCATAGTCAGATATGTAGGTAAATGCCTGTTTGTAATACCCTTGTTTTTCGAGAGCATTCCCCTTAAGCAAGAGACTCTGACCATAATATACAACCAAATGCCTTTCTGTGGCGAAGGGGATTTGCACTCGCATTCGATTCCGTGAGTGCCCATTCTCCTGGTGAAAGCAAATGAGCGTAACCGCACGCAATTCATCGGCAATATGCTGGACGTCTTCCCATTTCTGTAAAATAAAATAGACATTGGCCAGTTGTAATAAACCATCCAGTTGAAAATGCTCTGGTAAACGGTTGCGAAATGGATAAAACTGCTGTGCCGCTTCCCGATTTTTTTCTAGGTCTAGCCCCAATCGTGCTCGAAACCATTTATATTGACTGATTGCCATGCGCTCAGAGTGCTGCTTTATTTCATTCTCCACAACACAGCGATAAAAAGGGATGGATTCTTTTTGCTTACCTTCAGCAAATAATTCTTCTCCCAGCATAAACACATCCTGGAGGCGCATCGTTTCTTCCATCACTTGAAATAGCACTTTATCGACTAACTCCAATCGGTTTAACTCGATACATCTGAGTAAGAATGCACGTAATCGTCGCCAATGAGTCTTGCCCTCATGGAAGCACTCCTCTACATATTCCTCATAAAGCCAGCCCTCTGGATAACCAAAAACCTTTCCCATTCGATCTAATAATCTGATGGAAATTGGTTTTGGCGGACTTCCGTTAAAAACAGCACTCAGGATGCCTCGATTAATACCCGCCTTTTTCGAGAAGCTACTAAAATTGTAACCTTGTATTTGCATTTCTTTCAAGAGGTCAGAGCGTATGTTCCCCTCAGCTTCAGTCTGCAGAGCTTCGCGAAAAATCGACATTTCAAACCTCCTCGCAGTGGGTCACAACAATACCTTCTTGTATCCTCTAGTACAAATAAAAATGTATTTTCTGGAATATTATACCACACTAATTCGAAACCGACAATAATTTCCTTGCAACAGAAAATCCTTATTACAACAAATTGTGCCATGATTAGTCAAAAGGAACTGAAAAAACCTGTTCTCCTTTTTTGAAAGAAGCGGGTTTATTGGTATTTAAGTACTTGATCTCGTCCGATAGCAGGAATTCTACCGTGGTAGCTCACAAAAAAATAAATTGGAATCATCCCTTGACTTAGATAATGCTCTAAGTGATACCATTACTCTATAACCACAGTATGCTTATTTCTCAGTTTAGAAGAAAGGTGTGAACTAGGATGAAAAAAAGAACACTTGGCAAAAGCAATCTGGAGGTCTCCGCTATCGGGCTTGGTTGTATGGGAATGTCTGATTTCTACAGCGGGCGGGATGAGCAAGCGTCTATCCACACG
This sequence comes from Gorillibacterium sp., assembly GCA_023511325.1. GTDB lineage: Bacteria > Bacillota > Bacilli > Paenibacillales > NBRC-103111 > Gorillibacterium. The sequence continues at coordinate 49 of JAIMBU010000910.1, read as the reverse complement.
ATCCACCGGGCATTGGAGCTTGGAATAACACTTCTGGACACTGCCGATA
>JAIMBU010000909.1 GCA_023511325.1 Gorillibacterium sp. | reverse complement strand
GGCTTATGCGTCTTTTTTTAGCGTTGGGGTGGCAGGTGATCGATAGGGGCCGTTTTGATCAGGTGATGTATGAGAGGATGAAAAAATGGTTATACCGGATAGTAACAAATAGATTCTATGAACTCTATTATGGGCATAAAGATAAAACAAACGGCAGAATTATGCCCCATCCACTTTTCTCGTTATTGAAGAAAGGGAAGAGGGATCGGGAGCTGCAGCATAAGACTTGGAAAAAACTATTATCGAAGGGCGTACCATTATGATACGTAGGAGGAATAGGCATATGTCGGCAGTAAGACAAGACGCATGGACAGAAGAAGACGATCTGATCCTGGCGGAGGTAACTCTTCGTCATATTCGCGAAGGAAGCACTCAGTTGACTGCATTCGAGGAGGTGGGGGAACGTATTGGTAGAACCTCAGCAGCCTGTGGTTTTAGGTGGAATAGTTTCGTTCGTAAAAAATATGAAACTGCAATCCAAAACGCTAAGGCACAACGTCAAAAGAGAAGTCATCTGCGGAAAAGTAGTGTTTCTACCCCCACACTCAGTTCACTTACGCTGCTTGATCCAGTAGAATCAAATTTATCTCGTAATGAGGGGATGAGTGAGGACGGAATATCAATTGACTCCGTTATCCGTTTCTTGCGTCATTGGAAAACAGCTTTTCAAGAACTTACCCGTCAGGCTAAGCAATTGGAAAGGCAACTTCACGAGAGTCGGGAAGAACTTTTCCGTTTACGGGAAGAGAATGAAAAGAAGGATAAGATCGTTAATAATGTGGAAACAGACTATAGAGTTGTGAATGATGATTACAAGGCCTTGTTACAAATCATGGACCGTGCCCGCAAGCTTGCTTTTCTTGCGGAGGACGAGGATGAGAGTAAGGCACGCTTTAAGATGGATGCAAACGGTAATTTGGAACGGATCGAATAGCATGAATTGAAAGTTTCTGCAACAAAAAGGATTGGATCCGGTCGCCAACAGGCAGCTTGGGCTCCAATCCTTTTCCTGTTCGTGTACACATCATCTATAATAGAAGGAATAGAGCGAATAGAGGATGTGGAGTTGTGCGTATCCATATTGTTGGAGCAGGATCGCTAGGAATGCTTTATGGTGCGAGACTGACAAGTCATTGCCAAGTGAAATTATTTACTCACACCATTGATCAAGCAAAGAAAATATCGGAAGAAACAATCACGCTTACCTCGTTAACGGGAGAAGTCCATTCTTTAACACCAGCCGTAAGCTTTTTTCATCATCCAGAGTTCATTACTGGAGAAAAGCCAGACTGGATTTTTCTAACCATAAAGCAGAAGGATTTGACACCCGAGGTAATGAGCCGAATCGTCCAGGGAATGGGAGCGGCAACGAATCTGTTGTGCTTCCAGAATGGTCTTGGCCATGCAGATAAGCTAACAGATTACATACCTAGCCAGCGGTTGTGGGTAGCCGTTACTACGGAAGCGGCTAGAAAAACCTCTGCATGCTCAGTATTGCATACGGGAAAGGGGCGTACCCTATTTGGTCATGCGCTTCCTGCAACAACCGTGGAGGATGGAGGACGAGCGACGAACAGACTTGTTCAGAGCATGGATGCCGCAGGGCTTGTATTTACTTTCTCTGAATGCATGAAGAAGGAAGTATGGGAGAAACTTATTGTTAATGCAGTCATTAACCCATTAACTGCTCTGCTGAGAATTCCTAATGGTGAACTCTGCCATGAAAAGGAACGTTTAAATTTAATGAAAGATCTGTTTACAGAAGCAATTGCTGTTTCTGAGGCAGAAGGCGTTCATTTATCTATCCATCTATGGGATAAAATTCTTGAAGTTTGTCGTTCAACAGCGGTAAATCGATCTTCAATGCTTCAAGATGTGGAAGGTCGAAGAGTAACCGAAAATGAGTGGATCAGTGGAGCGATTCGGCGAACTGCTCAGTTACATCAAGTAGAAGTCCCTGTTACGGATATTATCTATCGTTTAATCCGAACATTAGATCATCAATAGCCGATACATGGTCGCTTTTATAC
>JAIMBU010000908.1 GCA_023511325.1 Gorillibacterium sp. | reverse complement strand
GAAGCCAACCGCATAACCGATTTGTTCCACCGACATATCAGTTATTCCAAGCAGGCGGCAGGCCTGCTTGATCCGCCTTGCTGTCAGATAGTCAACGAGTCGGCCTCCCGTTTCCTGATGGAAGATTCTTGAGATATAGGATTTGGACAAATGAGTTTCTTCCGCCAATTGCTCAAGGTTGACCTCTTCATGATAATGGTCTTCAATCCAGCTCATCATCTGCTCGGAATAACGGAGATTTCGTCGCTCTCCTGAATCGAACACTGCCTTGTCGCTGGAGCCGATACTACTTAGTAGCTGGAGCAACAGCATCGTGATGCTCTCGGTATCTTGATCTTTATTACTTCGGCTACCTTGCTCATAATTCTCATAGATCCATTCCACAATATCTGTGCGGTCTTGAAGATCGAGCGCGCTAACCGTATTTTTGCCTTGCCATAAAGTCGCAAACATTGCTTTGCGTTTTGTAAAGCCCTGAAGTAGATTCTCGGCGATATGGGGATCGATATAGAAGATCGAGCGTTCAAACGGGCAATCCGGAGAGACGTCGGAATAGATGCGATGTAACTGATAGGGTTGGAAGAAGAAGAGCATGCCCCGGCGGATATGATACATCTGCTGATTGACCACAACGTTTCCCTGCCCGGCATGAATAAACATAATCTCACAGCATTGATGCCAGTGATAATATCCCTTGTAATGATTGCTCGTTAATTTTCGGTAATCCCAAATTAATGTCTTCTGATCCTCAAATAGGACAGGTTCAAACAACTGCTTCATTAGTCCCTCCAGCATGACAAAATACGAACATTTTCCTGTAACTGATTATAACTTTAATTGGATTGTAAGCGATACAATTAAAGCGACAAAACCGTGGAATTCATCTTATTTCTATGCCAGAGCAATAACGTATGGAAATAACGGAGAACTTTTCACGTTTTTATAGGAGGTTTTTACATGGCTCAACTTATTAAGGGGGATTTGGATGAGAAAGCCCAAATATCGGAATACGATCTTCATCCGGTTTATTCTGTCCTATACCATTCTGTCCGTTGTGCTGATCGGACTGATTGGTGGGTATTTATATACCCAGGCGAACAGATTAATGGAAGAAGAGATTGGGCGTGACAATCAAAACCGCCTTAATGCCGCCCAAAATTATATGGAACAAACCTTGTTGAAGAAGTATGAAGACAATCTTCAAAAAAAAGCAATCTCTAGTTGGGTTATTCAAAATAATTACAACTTGAACTTTTTATTGAGTAACGGATGGATAGGGAATACGAGCCGGATTGCCTCCTTCAGGCAGGATCTTGAATTTTTCAAATTTCAAAATGAAGGCGCTACCAATGTAACGGTGTACTTTCCCCAAGAAAATTACGTCATTGATTCCAATAATTTTTATATGGATACGGAAAACTCTGAGGATGCCGCGTTTATCCTCAAACTCAATGAATTAAACCCCAAGGTATGGGTGAACCGAACAAAAATTGACGGTACAGAAACAATGACTTATGCGATTAAGCTTCCTTTTGAAACTCCCGGAATTTCTCCCAAAGGCTACTTTTTCATCGACGTGGATATGGAGTATCTCAAACGCTCAGCCGCCCAAATGCTGCTCAGCTCTCCTCAGGATAAGCTTTATATCTTTGACTCTAGTGGAGGGCTGATCCTTAACACCGGTGGAGAGAATGAGAAGATTACTGAGCTACTGACTAATGCGATACACTCCGGCACAAGCAGCCAAAAAATGACGGATGACACATTGGGGAAAGTGATTTTGTCTCATTTGGATCAATCGAAGTCCGTTCATGGCTGGACTTTTGCCATGTATCGTCCGATGAATTCTTTTGTTCTTTCGTCAGAGAAGCTGAAAACCAGTATTTTTGTCAGTTGCATTGTCGTTATCTTATTCGGCCTCCTTATCTCTTACGTGTTCTCCAAACAGCTTTATATACCTGTAAAAAGGCTTGTGCATCACATTAAGAGCCTGTATCCGTCCAGTACGGCCCATTCTGGTATTAATGAATATACC
>JAIMBU010000907.1 GCA_023511325.1 Gorillibacterium sp. | reverse complement strand
GTTACGGGGTGGATGATGGGCTCTGAACGGGAAATTCGTTTCGAAAGTGAAATGTTTCTCGATTGCACCGGAGACGGACTTGTGGTGTTCTTGGCTGGTGCGAAGTATAGCTTGGGTCGGGAAGCGCGTCACGAGTACAATGAGCAATGGGCACCAGAGGTGGCGGACAATATTACGCTCGGTAGCACCTTGTTATTCTATTCTAAGGATGTCGGCCATCCAGTCAAGTATGTAGCGCCCAGCTTCGCCAAGGATATTAAGACAACGTCGATACCGATAAAACGAGTGATCAGAAGTGGGGATTCGGGTTGTCATTATTGGTGGATCGAATGGGGGGGAGAACTAGACACCGTTCATGAAAACGAGCGTATACGTGATGAATTGTGGTCAGTGACCTATGGAATTTGGGATTACATTAAGAACTCTGGTGAATTCGCTGCAGAACAGATGACACTGGAATGGGTGGGGTCTATTCCGGGAAAAAGGGAGTATCGTCGATTTATCGGAGATTATGTGCTGAACCAGAATGATATCTTAAGCCAAGAGCCATTTGAAGACAGGATTGGTTTTGGCGGCTGGTCGATTGACCTTCATCCGCCGCAAGGCATATATTCCACGGAAAGCGGTTCAAAGCATCTGCATGCAGATGGGATCTACCATATTCCTTTTCGTTCACTTTATTCCGTAAATGTGTCGAATCTGCTTATGGCTGGGCGGAATATTAGTGCTTCCCATGTCGCCTTTGGCACAACCAGAGTTATGGCAACCTGTGCTGTAATTGGAGAAGCGGCGGGAGCGGGAGCGGCCTTATGTGTAAGCAAGGGTGTTAAGCCCAGAGAGCTGTATCAGAATCATATGAGCGAGCTTCAGCAGATCATGCTGGGGCAAGATGCCTCGATCATCGGCTTGCGCAATGAGGATTCATTGGATCTAGCTCGCCATGCACAAATAACAGCTTCAAGCGAAAGGACTGCGATAGCTGTAGATCAGCCTGCTGTACCCTATCTGCTTGAATCGGATGTAGCGGTATTATTTCCTGTAGAACCGGAGCTTAACGGATTTGAATTGTATGCGGACATAAGCAAACCAACCGTGGTTACGATCGAATTATGGGATACGGGAAAACCCGAAAACTATGTGCCGCATCGCTTTGTGACTTCAGCTGCGGTAGAGGTGAAGCCAGGGGAGCATCAATGGATTTCCTTCGATCTAAGCTGGAAGCCGGAGGTTTCCCAGCACGCGTTTATCATTGTCAGAGCAAATGATGCGGTCACTTTGTATCAATCAGATCAGCCATCGACAGGGGTACTTACCTTTTATAAAGGCACAAACCCAGTTGTTGATCTAAATATGGGGGTGATTCAGCCCAACCAACCTGTTTCACAGTGGAGCATGAAAGGTAAAGCTAGAAATCCGCTTTGTTTTCGGCTTCTGTCGTCTACACGCGCTTTTACAGCAGAGAAAATCATTGATGGGTATCGACGGCCTTATGGGATGCCCCATATGTGGGTATCGGATTTAATGACTGAGAGTAAAGAAGAATGGATGGAGCTTAAATGGAAGCAGTCCGTTTCTGTCAAGTCGGTCCAACTCACCTTTAATGATGATGTCAATGAAGATCTGGTCAATCTGCATCATCATCGCACGTCATTTGATGTTCTGCCGGAATTAGTCAAGGATTATCGTCTTGAAGCATGGACTAACGGAAGCTGGGTTGTGTTGAATCAGGTGACGGAGAATCGGAAAAGAACCAATACGTATGTGCTGGAGCAGCCAATGATCGTCGAGCGAATAAGGCTGGTCGTAGAAGCTACGAATGGAAGTACTTCTGCTGAGGTCATTGAGGTGCGGGTAAGCCCCGTTGCTGACCTTGTCCACCGGCACGGCGACCAGCTTGGCATCGGTGCCCTTTTCGTCTTCAGTGTCGAGCACGGCGACAGCGCGGCACTTGACGATGCTGCCAGCGACGATCGGGTGCGGGGTGATGACCAGCACGTCCACCGGGTCGCCGTCACCAGCGAGCGTCTTCGGGATGAA
>JAIMBU010000906.1 GCA_023511325.1 Gorillibacterium sp. | reverse complement strand
AAAATATTCTTAGCATACGAAAAAAACTTCTTCAATCTGCCAACTAAAGCGAAAAGAAGGAGGTTCTTCAGAATACGTTGACCGAGTAGTGATCCAGCCATCAAAGGATATTGACCATAATGAAGCCGAAATCATCTACAGGGTTTTTACCTATGGAGGCGAACCTACACTGTTGAAAACCCTGTCGGTTTCAAATTAGAAGAAACGGGAGTATCTAATTTTCACAATTCACTTTGCATCACCATGTTGCCCATCCAAGGATGCTATTGTTATATTCATTACAATTAGTGAGACTTTTTCCAGAAACCAAGTGTCATTTTGTCTCCATTCGATCTTTTACCAATATTTATATTAAACTGTATAGGTTATGTATTGTAATATAGAATTAGGAAAGCAGAAACAGCGGGTACAGACCTTCCCTGCAGAAGAGGAGACTCAGGCGAGATGAACCTTGAGAGAAGAGCAGTACGGAAGCCAAAAGGCCGCAAGCCTTCTACCGGATATTGGATAAGTTTAGTCGTACTAAGTTTACTGGTGTGCGCGGCTGTCATTGTATGGTTTCCATCTCCGGTAAAGGCACCGGATGGAAGCGGGTCCGCTCTGACCAGTGAACCTACAGGAGAATCTGCCAGTCCCCAAGCTGAGGTTAAGAAGCGGGAATTGCTTGATTTTCATATGGATAGCTTGACTCAGGGCTGGGCCCGTTACACTGACGGTACAATGAAGACGACCGATGGAGGTCTTCATTGGGTGGCAACCGCGTCCGATACTACCCTACCCGCTCCAACTTCAACGCCGCTTGATGTCAACGATGAAACGGTTAGCTGGATGAGCGGCAAAGAGCAAAACCCGCTTGTCATTTATGTCCAAGCCGGAGAGTATAAGGTGCGTAAATCGCAGTTTCTAACCCGTAATGTAGGATGGGTGCAGCTTGAGGATGGGGCGAATACGGAGGCACCGCTGTGGGTAACGGTTGATGGCGGCATGACCTGGCATCCTACGGTGACGGCAGACCTAGCCAAGGAAATGGATGCGGAGCGTGCACGGCTTAAGGCAGCCAGCAAAGAGGCCTCTTTTTATACAGAACCAGATACGGCACAAAAGGTCATGGAGAGCGAATGGACGATTCTGCCGGAATCGGCTTCTCCCGGGGATGTCGTACTCGTACGGCATGGACAGCAGGGCGAAGTCACTTGGGAAGGAAAAACGTATAAGCTGGAGCCCTTCGGCGCAGGCTACTTCACGTATATACCGTTGTCGCTCGGGATCAAGCCAGGTAGCTACCCGATTGGCGATCGTACCCTTACCATCAAGTCCAAAAAATTTGAGACTCAATATTTGCAGGTCACGAAGCAAATGGAGAGTATGAAGCAGGATGAAAAACGTATTGCGGAGGACCAGAAGAAGATTGATAAAGCACGGAGCAAGTCTCAGGGTGAGTTTCTCTTCCAAACAAACTTTATTAAACCCATTGAGGGGATTTTAACAACACCCTATGGTTATACCCGTTATGTAAATGGCAAATGGGACAACAGCCATCGCGCTGTCGATCTGGCCGCCAAGGAAGGGACGCCGATCAAGGCGACCAATGATGGAATTGTTGTTTTGGCGGAGACGCTGTATTTAACAGGTAATTCGATTTATATCGATCACGGCATGGGCTTGTTCTCTCAATATGCGCATTTGTCCAAGCTCCATGTGAAGGCAGGCGATCATGTTAAGCAAGGCGATATTATCGGTCTTGTCGGCACAACGGGATTCTCCACCGGACCCCATCTGCATTTCACGTTTTGGGCTCATAATGTACCGGTGAATCCAGATCTGTTCTTCAATACGACTCCGTTTCATTGGCTGTCCATAGAAAACAATGCCCTCCCGCAGTAATAACGAGCGTTTTCCGCGACTCTTCTTTTTTCATTACACAAAAAAATCCACCCCTGGCGGCTACCTTTTATTGATCGGCTTGATAGTCATATTTCCAAGAACGAAAGGTGATACTCATGACGATCATAGATTGCCGGATTGGCCAGCCTCATGC
>JAIMBU010000090.1 GCA_023511325.1 Gorillibacterium sp. | reverse complement strand
CACGATATTAGCAATCGCAGGTGGATTGCTTGCAGGTTGTGGCGGTTCTGATAAAGCCGATTCCTCTGTAGCACCAGGTACCAGTGCAACCAATTCAACTAGTGCAACCAAGGCACCAGCAGCCAAGCAGGTAAAGCTGCGAGTAGCTTGGTGGGGAGGGCAACCTCGGCACGATTACACGATCAAGGTGATCGAAGCGTACGAGAAGCAGAATCCAAACGTCAAGATTGAATATGAGTATGCATCATTTGATGAGTATTGGAAGAAGCTTGCCCCAGAAGCGGCAGCCAACAATCTTCCTGACGTTCTCCAGATGGATTTATCCTACCTTACACAATATGGATCTAAGGATCAGTTGGACGATATACAACCTTATATCGATAGCAAACTTATTGATACAGCAGACATTGCTGAGGGAGCGCTGGATGGCGGTAAGCTAGACGGTAAGCTATATGGCTTTAATCTAGGATCAAATGCACTCGCAATGTGGGCAGATAAAGAAATGCTTGATAAGAATGGAATCACTCTTCCGGCTGAAACCTGGACCTGGGAGGATTTCGAGAAGACAGGTATGGCTCTTAAGGACAAAGGGATCTATCTAACCGGCTACAGTGTTCCAGAGCAGTTTTTCTCTTACTATTTACGACAGAATGGCCAAACCCTCTATAGCAAAGACGGCACAGAATTGGGTTACACAGATGACTCCTTATTGGCAGAATATTTCTCTATGCAGCAACGACTGGTGAATGCCAAGGTCACCTATACACCAGCGCAGTACGCTCAAGTAAAGGCTCCTGAGGACAGCGACTTTATCAAGGACAAGATGGCCTTCGGCATCGGGTATTCCAATCAAGCCGTTGCCGATTCTACCGTCAAGAAGAAAACACTGGAGATGATTCCCCTTCCCGGTCCGAACTCCGATAAGGGCTTGTTCTTGAAACCAAGTATGTTCTTCTCCATTGCCAAAGGCTCGAAGCAAAAGGAAGAAGCGGCAAAGTTTATCAATTACTTCGTCAATGATGTGGAAGCCAACAAGCTGATCAACGCTGATCGTGGGGTTCCGTTGTCTGCTAAGATCAAAGAATCATTAAAAACATCAGCAACTGAACAACAGATCAAGTTATTTGATTATGTGGCATGGGTTGAGGGGCACAGCAGTCCAATCGATCCGCCGGACCCAATCGGCTCTGCTGAAGTAACGAAGATCCTGCGTGATGTTTACGAGCAGGTGCTCTATAGCAAGGTGACACCGGAAAAGGCTGCAGAGAAATTCCGCAAGCAGGCTAACGCTGTATTGCTTAAAAACAAAAAATAAACAACGGGTAACCCCGTCAAGCGGTAGCCGACGGAAAAGTCGGCTACCGTCTTTATAAGCCTTTATAAGCCTTTATAAGCCTTTATAAGTAACATGCAAGGTCATTCTTATGCACTTACAGATTGGAAGTGGAAGCATGAGGAAATATGCCAAGGGTGACAATTTAGCTGGCTATCTATTTATTTCGCCTTTTGTCATTGGTTTTCTTTGTCTGACGGTCATTCCGATGATCGCGTCGTTATATTTGTCCCTGACGAATTATGATTTGGTCTCTGCTCCGAAGTGGGTTGGCTTCAGTAATTATCATGAGATGTTTACGCTTGATGAGAAATTCAGGGCGTCCGTTCGGGTAACTTCAATTTATGTATTGGTCTCCATTCCGCTTCGGCTCACCTTTGCCCTAATGGTTGCTTTACTACTCAACACACGCTCTAAAGCAGTAGGTGCATACAGGACACTGTTTTACCTGCCCTCACTGATTGGCGGAAGCGTGGCTATTTCAATCATGTGGAAGAATATATTCGGCGATAATGGGGCGGTTAACGAAATATTGTCCTATATTGGCCTTGATGCCGTTTCCTGGTTTGGTCAACCGCTGCCCGCCTTGTTCACCTTGATCTTCCTATCAGCTTGGCAATTCGGTTCTTCGATGTTGATTTTCTTGGCAGGTTTAAAGAATATTCCGGCTTCTTATTATGAAGCTGCCAGTGTAGATGGAGCCAATGCTATTTATCGCTTCTTTCGCATCACGCTTCCGCTGCTCAGCCCGATTATCCTCTTTAATCTGATCATGCAGACCATCTCTGGCTTCCTGACCTTTACGCCTGCTTACATCCTCTCCAAAGGAGAAGGAGGACCACTTGACGGAACGCTACTTTATTCTCTGTATCTGTTCCGCCAGGCCTTTAGCTTCTTCGATATGGGGTATGCATCGGCTATGGCTTGGGTGCTGCTCGTGGTCATCGCACTCCTGACTTTATTGATTTTCCAAACATCTAAGCTATGGGTATTCTATGAGAGCAAGGGGGAATAACGATCATGAACAGAATTCAAATGCGCTCGATTATTTATCACATTGTGGTTATCCTGTTTGTTTTCATTATGATCTACCCGGTTCTCTGGCTCTTATCCAGTTCTTTTAAGGAGAATACTTCGATCTTCTCTACCTCCAACAGTTTCATTCCGCGACCTTTTATCCTGACTAATTATTCAGATGGGTGGAGGGGGATTGGTGGTATTCCCTTTGTTACATTTATTAAGAACTCGCTTGTTCTGGTCGTGATCGCCACTTTTGGTGCGGTGCTATCTTCAGCTGTGATCGCTTTTGGATTTTCTCGGATCAAGTTCTTCGGTAAGAACTTTTGGTTCTCCTGCATGATGCTAACCCTCATGCTGCCGCATGATGTGGTGATGGTGCCGCAATATGTTATTTTCAATAAGCTACACTGGCTGAATACGATCCTACCGATTGTGGTTCCCCCTTATTTCGGCGTCGCTTTCTTCATCTTCCTGATGATGCAGTTTATTCGCACCATCCCTGTGGATATGGATGAAGCAGCAAAAATCGATGGCTGCAGCCGCTTTGGTATTTTCACCCGGATTGTACTGCCACTCATTCTTCCAGCCATGGCTACAGCAGCGATCTTCTCCTTCTATCAACGCTGGGATGACTTTCTGGGCCCGCTACTCTATCTAAACAGCCCTAGCGCTTATCCGGTCTCCATGGCGCTCAAGTTATTTCTGGATAGCGAGACCGTCAGCAACTGGGGTGCCATGTTCGCTATGTCAATTGTCAGTCTGCTGCCTGTCATCGCCGTTTTCTTCGCCTTCCAGAAGCAGATTGTTGAGGGCATTAGCACGAGTGGATTAAAAGGTTAAATCGTTCTAAAGCTGTATTTGCGCTAGACTACCATAAACATAACGTAACAGGGAAAGGAGCTTGGTAATGGTTAAATGGGCAATTGATGAAGCGAAAATTAGAGGGCTAATCGACCAAGCCGTGGAGCGTACCTTTAGGATGGACTTTAGCTGGGATTGGCCTGGTGGCGTGGCTTATTACGGAGTCTGCGAGGCCTATGAGGCAACGGGAAAAGAAGAATATTTAACTCGGTTAATTACTTGGGTAGACGAATATATGGAAGAAGGACTGCCGAAGCTTTCTGTTAATGGCGTATCAATGGGTCATTCATTGCTGACCTTGTACAAGGTTACAGGAGAGGAGAAATACATCGATATAGCCAAAGAAATGGCTGATTTCTTACTCCACGAAGCCCCGCGATTTGACGATGGGATTCTCCAGCACACAGTTAATTCGGAGAGCTATATTTTTCCTGAGCAGGCTTGGGTGGATACGATGTTTATGGCGGGGTACTTTCTGCTGCGCATCGGTACGTTATTGAAACGAGAGGATTATTTCGCAGACGGCTTGCGGCAATATCATGGGCACGAGAAGTTTCTGCAAGACGCGGATACCAATCTGTATTATCATGGTTGGGACAACATGACCAGAAGCCATATGTCTAGTATTTATTGGGCAAGGGGCAACTCTTGGGCTGCTGTAACGATGAGTCGGGCGCTGCCGCTTATTCCGGTGACTCATCCTTCCTTTATGATCATTGAGGGCTCATTGCGAGACCAACTTAGTGCTCTGGTCAGGCTTCAGGGAGAGGATGGATTGTGGCACACGATCCTGAATGATCCCTCCTCCTATACGGAGACATCGGGATCTGCGGGAATTGCTACCGCTTTGCTTGCGGCAGGTCGAATTTACCGCAAGCCTGTGCAGAAAGCAGTAGAGGGCTTATTGGATCGTCTGAAAGAGGATGGCACATTCACTGGTGTCTCCGCAGGTACTGCTGTGATGGAGGATGCAGCCGGCTATAAAGGGGTGTCAACCAAGAGGATTCAAGGCTGGGGTCAAGGGCTGGGTCTGACCTTCTTAGCGGAGTTGATCAACACCACCAAGAACTTCTATTGATGGACAGTGCGTCAGCAAAAATGATGGAACAAAGCGTCAGATAAGGTAAGCGTGCGTGATTCCTTGCCGAATAAGCCCGTTTCCGCTTGCGGAGGCGGGTCTTTCAACTTATGATCGCCCGTTGTATCATGGAGTCTAAATAGCAGTAATTAGGGGTGACCCGCTGATGAGAAGAACCAAGTCGCCAAAATCCATCTCTGGATTCCACAGCATGCGCATTAAGACAAAAATTTTCCTCCTTCTTTCCATAAGTATGATTATTTGCTACGGCATTACTTGGAGTGGATTACAAATTGCCTACTCGATCTATGATGAGATGATTTATGACAAATCCGCCCTAGTGCTCGATCTCTCTTCTTCAATCATTGAGAAAGAAATGAAAAGGCTGGAGCGCTTATCCTTCAGTATGGTTACGGACGAACAATTCCAACAGACTCTGAAGGGATTAAATGCGAATCATAGTGAATTCGATCAAAATAAGATCCATCCTAAAATCATCGACAGGCTGCTCGGCTACTCCAATTCGCAGTCCTATGTGATGTCGGCGATGATCATCAATAACTATGAACATGAATATTCCACGGGTAATAACCCGTTTACGTTAACGGCTGACAAGAAAGCTGTGATTCAGCAGCTGGCCGAGCAGAATAAGGGAGGAATCGCTTGGCTTGATCCCGATGATCCAGACCCTGCACTCATTGCCGTTCGGCAAATCCGCTCCTACGAGAACCTTGAGCTAGAGCCGCTAGGCACGCTCGTGATTCGGGTCAATCTCAACTCGATTGTCAGCGATGTTGCACTGGAGGCAGGGCTCAATGAGAATGACGTTCTCATTATGTCTGGGGAGAGCATGCTCTACCCCGATGAATCAGCTTTTCGCGGACTGATTGCTGCTGACTCCAATCTAGGTCTCTCTGAGAACGGCTACTCGCTAAAAAAGCTATCAGGAGAGAACTATTTTGTCTCTCATCTTCTGTCCCCCTATACCGGATGGGTATATTATAATGTGATCTCTTTTCAAAGCATATTTCACAGTATTACCGTGATGAAGAACTGGGTGTTGGCTGCCTTTGGCTTTAGTCTTATCACGGTTATGCTGTTCGGAATGATTGTTGCTCGTAGTATTACTCGTCCACTTGAAGGGTTAATTAGCCGCATGCGGGGCTTACAGATAAATGGGCTGGAAAGCAGTCCCATCGATACCATTGCACCACTCTCTGTCCGCACCGATGAGGTTGGTTTATTGCAACGTACCTACCGGATGATGATCCAGCGAATTCAGGAGCTGATCTTGGAGGATTATGCCAAGCAACTGATTATTAAAGAGACGAAGTTTAAAGCACTACAAGCGCAGATCAATCCACACTTTCTGTACAATACCCTTGATTCGATCAATTGGCTGTCAAAGATGAATGGTCAACCGCGTATTTCACAAATGGTGGAGTCTCTTGGTTCACTGCTGCGGGCTTCCATCAGTCTCAAGGCGACGTTAATTACGGTTGAAGAGGAAATCGCTCTGGTTCAAAGCTATGTGCTGATTCAGAAGGTTCGTTTCGCAGAAAGGCTCGAATTCAAATTGCAGATTTCAGCTGAGGTACGTGCCGCTCTTATCCCCAAGCTCACGCTTCAGCCACTGTTAGAAAATTCAATTCGCCATGCAATGGAAGTTACGCTTGAACCCTGCCTCATCTGGATCACAGGATCGACTACCTCCAAAGGAGTGGAGTTGATCGTCGAGGACAACGGGCCGGGGTTTGATCAAGAGCTATTGAATCATATATGGAGCAGGGAGCCCGAAACGGAGGGCACTGGTATCGGGATACGCAACATTGAGCAGCGCATTCGGTATGCTTTCGGAGAGGACTATGGGTTGGATATTGAGAATGGAGCAAGCGGAGGGGCACGGATCATCGTACGGATTCCAGCCGCAAAGGAGGATGGGTCTAGTGTATAAGGTGCTACTTGTCGACGATGAAGGAATTATCCTCGAGGGCATTGCGTCGATCGTCGATTGGCAAGCGGCCGGAACAACCCTGATGGGAACGGCGCGCAATGGTGTTGAGGCCTACCGTATGGTGCAAGAGCAGGCTCCAGACATTATCATCAGCGACATCCGAATGCCTGTAATGAACGGAATTGAGTTGGTTGAGAAGGTCAAGGAAAGCTATCCCCATATCCGGTTTATTTTGTTGTCCGGCTTCGATCAATTTGAGTACGCACAAACGGCTATGCAGTATGGTGTGAAGCATTACTTGCTCAAGCCCTGTAACGAAATCGTCATTGGTTCAGCACTTCTGGAGGTTGTTGCCGAGCTTACGCAGGAGCAGAGTAAAGCTCATTTTCTCCAAAGCATGAAGGACCGTATGCAGAAAATTCTTCCTCAGGTAAAAGAGCAATTCTTGAAAGAATTTGTGACCAATAAAACGTATGGCTCTGAAGACTGGGAGTACTATCGTGAGCTGTTCGGAATCCGCTTGACGGTAAGCAAGGTTCGGTTACTTTTGCTCCGTCTGGAAGGGAAGTTCGAGTATGAGCACCTCTTTGCCGTCAAGAATATTGCGGAAGACCTGCTGGAGGACATCTTGCTTGGCACGAATGTGGGCGATGATGTACTCTTCGTCATCAAAGGCTCAGAAGAACTCGATTCGGTACTGGAGCAAATAGCGCAGGTGCGCTGTACCTTTTCTCGTTATTACAAGCTGGAGACAAGCGTTGCTTTGAGCGAAGTAGGACAGATAACGGAGGCACGTCGACTCTATATGCAGGCGCTAGAATGTCTGGAGTATCGGTTTTATCTGGGTGAGGGCGGAGTTATTACCAAGCGGGATCTATCGATCCTGCCAGAGAGCCTAGAGGGCTTCGTTTATGATGATGAGAAAATTCTCTTGCCGATAAAGGCAGGCAATTGGCAATCAGCCGAAGCAGAGATTGATGTGTTTTTTACAAGACTGGCTGGCTCTAGGCTGGACGTAGGGGTAACCAAATCGTATATGATTCAGCTCTATATAGCCTTGAACCGTCTAGCCAACGAAGAGAATATGCAGGCTAATATTAATCGTTTACTCCAGCTTGCACAGACAGAGTCCCTACAGACAGGACAGGTATTCTTGAAGAATACAGCTCGTGATATCACCAGTATGTACTATGACCAGAATCGCTCACAGCACTCCGCGATCATCTGCAAGGTGAAGGAGATTGTCCAGCAGCACATAGGTAGTCCTGAGCTGTCTTTGAGTTGGGTAGCGCATGAGATGCTCTACATGAATACGGACTATTTAGGCAAGCTTTTCAAAAAAGAAACGGGAGAAAAGTTTTCCTTCTATGTGGTCAAGGAGCGGATTTTGAAGGCTGTTGAACGATTAGGGAAGCAGGAGGATGTCAAAGTATTTGAACTTGCTGAACAACTTGGCTTTGGAGATAACCCGCAATATTTCAGTCAAGTGTTTAAAAAGGTTGTTGGTTGTGCGCCATCGGAATACAAGAAATCGAATTAGGAGAATAGAGTATAATGAAAATTAGCCTAGACCATGGCGCATCGTGGTTGCTGGAGGTATTTTTTCTTTTCGCATCGCTAAACGAACACGGGCTTTAACTCGCTAGGCGCTTATCCTTATAT
>JAIMBU010000905.1 GCA_023511325.1 Gorillibacterium sp. | reverse complement strand
GAGTACGGTTCTGTCGTATCGGTTTGTTCTGATTCGCATATTTCTGCGAGATTCAGCTAAATCGTCACAGGACGTACTTTTTTTTGAAATATGAGAAGCTATATAAGTTGAACAAGAGGAGGTCGATGATCATGACTTGGTTTGCGCAAGCGCCGGATGCGGTCTACATTCATATCCCATTCTGTACCAACAAGTGTTATTACTGTGACTTTAACTCCTATGTGCTGAAGGGTCAGCCAGTACTCGACTATCTGGATGCGATGGAACGTGAGCTGGATCGCACGGTTCAAGCCGTTCCACCAGGAGTGATTAAAACCATTTTTGTTGGTGGTGGAACACCTACCGTGCTTCTCCCGGATCAGATGGAAATCTTTCTGCGTATGGTGAATACGTATTTCCCTGATCGGGCTGCTGATTTTGAGTTTACGATGGAGGCTAATCCGGGTACGACAGATTTAGATAAACTCACAGTGATGAAAGCATACGGAGTAAACCGGGTGAGCTTCGGGGCTCAGTCCTTTGACAGTGAGTTGCTTAAACGGATCGGACGGATTCACAATCCCGATGATGTTTTTCGTAGCTTGGAAAATGCACGTACCGTGGGGTTTCGTAATTTATCGATCGATCTGATGTTTGGCTTGCCCGAACAGACCCTTGCTATATTGGACCAAAGCCTGGATATCGCGCTCGGTCTCGATCTTCAGCACTATTCGATCTATGGGCTAAAGGTAGAGGAGCATACGCTGTTCCACAACCTGTACATGAAGGACCGTCTTCCCTTACCAGAGGAAGAGGAGGAAGTCGCCATGTTCAGTCTGATCATGGAGAAGCTTGCTAAAGCCGGATATGGACAATATGAAATAAGCAACTTTGCTAAGCCTGGTTTTGAAAGTAAACACAACTGTGCCTATTGGCAGAACAAAAGCTATTATGGAATCGGTGCCGGAGCGCATGGCTACGTGCGTGGAGAAAGACATGCAAACATCAAGGGTGTTGGCCCTTATATTGAAGCCTCCCGGGAGCATTTACCTCGCTTAGAGACAAACCTACTCAGTCGCAATGAAGCCATGGAGGATTTTATGATGGTGGGTATGCGGATGCTGAGCGGTGTTAAGGAAAATGACTTCGCAGCGCAATTTGATACGTCGATCCGAGCCGTTTTTGGCAAGGCATTAGACAAGCTGCTCCATATGGGTCTCCTCGAAGAAACAGAGCAAGGGCAGGGTTATCGATTGTCGCCACAAGGGCTGTTTTTAGGAAATGAGGTATTTGCAGAATTTATCGGGCATATCACCTAAAAGCTATTGAATAGATATTCGTTTACATGTATATTTATACGTATACTTAAAACGGTGGTGAGGCTGATGGCGGATACTAGTACTATTCTGTGCAGGAATGCTACGTTGGTAGATACCGACGAGTTGGTGAGAATTATACATGAATACGCGGAATTGGGGATTATGCTTCCTCGCTCCGCTGCGATGATTGCGGCTGCCATCGATACGTTTGTTGTAGCGGAAGTAGACGGCAGACTGGTGGGCTGCGGCTCGCTGTGCAAACTTGGGCAGAATTTGGTCGAGATTCGCTCCTTAGGGATATCAGCCGACTACAAAAGGTTGGGTATCGGTCGCAAGATGGTTGAGAAGCTGACAGAGCAAGCAAAATCACTGGGGATTCCGAAGATTATGGCTCTGACCTACCAAGTTGGTTTTTTTGAAAAGATTGGGTTTGATGTGGTATCGAAGGAAATCTTTCAGGAAAAGGTTTGGAAAGACTGTGTCAACTGTAAAAAACAGCATTGCTGCGACGAAATTGCCGTGCTAAAGAGACTGGATTGACTTGACAACCGCCCTTCACGGGTGGTATTTTTGTATTGTTGATTAGCACTCGTTAAATGTGAGTGCTAACGAAAGACCAAAGATTGACTGTCATAACTCATTTGGGAGGGATGCTGTATGCTTACGGAACGTCAAAGAATGATTTTAAATGTGATTATCGATGATTATATCAGTACAGCAGAACCAGTAGGTTCAAGCAGT
>JAIMBU010000904.1 GCA_023511325.1 Gorillibacterium sp. | reverse complement strand
TAAAACGGTCTTAGGTTTCTAAAACGGTCTTAGGTTTCTAAAACGGTCTTAGGTTTCTAAAACGGTCTTAGGTTTCTAAAACGGTCTTAGGTTTCTGAAATGATCTTAGATTATTTAATTAGCCTTTGAGTGAGACAAGCTATATCCAGTGTATAATTGCCACTTTTTCCGATCAAGCTAAGCTATCCGCGGATAATAGACTCTTTTTAGCGGGTAATTGTTGAAGCGGAGGGGGACAAGCATTGAGAAAGGCAAGAGATATTATTGGCTTGCCTGTGATCGATCTGAAGACAGGTCGGCGAATAGGCACCGTTAAAGATATAATGTTTGATTCAAACTGGCAGATTCGGTGTATTCTATTAGAAACCAAAACTTGGCTGATCACCCCTAGAGCTGTAGAGCTTGATGACACGGTATCTCTCGGTGAGGACGCCGTTACAGTTCAGGAGACACCGACCCAAACAGATTGTCCCGTGTTGAAAGATGCGTTTTTTCTTTTTCAGGACAAGAAAATTATCGGTCTTCCCGTTCTCACAAAGAATGGACAAGAATTAGGTTTGATTGAGGATGTTTACTTTGATGAAAAATTGGATAAAAGAATAGTAGGGTTTGAAATGTCGGAAGGATTCCTTTCTGATGTGACGGCTGGACGCAAGTGGCTGCCTTTTCCTGAAGAGGCTTTACTTGGAGAAGACGCCGTAATCGTTCCGGTGCAGAGTCACCAGGAAGTAAAACCACTCACTAACCAGGAAATAGGGTGATCCATTGATGCGTTGTCCAAATTGTAATTCCAAGGATATCGGAAAAATAGGTTCCCATCAGTTTTACTGCTGGGGATGTTTCATTGAATTAACCGTGAACGGTGAAAAAATGTCAGTTTTCCAAGTGGAAGAGGATGGAACGCTTAGCTCGCTCGATGATCTCTTCTTCGATGAACCGCAGCTTGAGCCTCAGATGTTAGCCAATTTAGGTTTGTAGGGTTACAAGTAAAGGATTCCACATATACTGAAATAGGGCTCGTCTGCCCTATGGAGGTATATGCTATGGAATCCTTTTTTAATAACCGTTGGTTTAAGGGTTTGCTTCTGACGCTGCTTGGGCTTCTGGTCATCTATATGCTCATTCAGATTAAGCCGTTGCTGTTCAATCTATACGGCTTTCTCAGTGCGGTGCTCATGCCTTTTTTTATTGCGATGATTATTTCCTATGTGCTTAATCCTATCGTCAGCGTGCTGCATGCGCGGAAGGTTCCACGTAGCATTGCGGTGCTGTTAATTTATGCTGTTTTCCTTACCTCGCTCGCAGTTGTCACCATCAATTTAATTCCGATGTTTATCCGCCAATTAACGGAGTTAAATGAGCATCTGCCACAATTCACAGTCAAAGCACAAAATTTAATGACAGAATTCAATGATAGTCGTTATGTGCCGGATAGCATTCGTGATGGAATTAACCGTTCACTGGCCAATATGGAGACAGGCATATCGAAAACGATAGCAGGTTATATCGATCGTATCGGTGCGACGATCAACGCTGTATTTTTGCTATTCATTATCCCGTTTCTGGCCTTCTATATCCTTCGGGATTTCCAAGGAATTCAGCGGGGGGCACTGACTATGGTGCCGAAGCAGCAGCGTAAGCATGTTGTCCGCCTGTTGTCAGAGATTGATGATGCTCTGGGTAACTACGTGCGTGGCCAATTTCTCGTCTGTATGGTCGTAGGTATTCTCGCTTGGGTCGGTTATTGGCTCATTGGCATGCAATATCCGCTGCTTTTTGCTTGCGCAGTCGCCATCACGAATATTATTCCATATTTGGGACCGTATTTTGGAGCGGCACCAGCCATTTTATTTGCCATGACCATCTCTTGGAAAATGGTGCTCTACACGATCCTTGTCAATTGGTTGATCCAAATCCTCGAGGGTAACGTGATTTCTCCACAGGTCGTTGGCCGAAAACTGCATATGCATCCTCTGACCATTATCTTTGTTTTACTGGCGGGTGGAGAAGTAGCAGGCATTATGGGACTGATCCTTGCTG
>JAIMBU010000903.1 GCA_023511325.1 Gorillibacterium sp. | reverse complement strand
ATTGTAGGCTGCTTTATCACTGTGAATAAATTCACCATGTTCAAGACATTCTCTGACACCTCTGTGTTTTGAAAGAAAATGTATGTGATGTTCTAAAATATTCTCTTTGTGCGCTAAATCAAGATTCTTTGTTAAAATCTCGCTCATAGTAACACACTCCCTATGATGTTCATCTTACCATATGTATTTTACTAACACAGTCAAAATACGAAAAGCCACAGCACTTAAGCTATGACTCCAGTAGTCGATTGTCGTTTTAACCTTGTTAACCTGTTTGTTCGAACCAAAAAGACAGCTTGTTTAAAAGCATGAATGCTTTTCAAACGGGCTGTCTTTTTAGTTTGAGAACAGAAAGTATGGCGTATGCCATTTACGAACGAACGTCGATGTGATCATCGTCCGTTACTTTTCCGTAGAAGACGAAGCTGTATATAGCAGCGAGTCCGACGAGAACGTAAATGATGCGGGCAAACGTGCTATCCATACCACCGGTCAAGCCACCGACCAGATCCCACTGGAACAAGCCAACGAGCAGCCAGTTTAAGCCACCAATGATCACAAGCGTTAGCGCCAGAGCGTTTAAGCTTTTCATGGTTATATCCTCCTCACGCACCTAATGTAAGACCACAGCTACAGTATGGGTAAAATTATACTTTCTATACATGAGCTAGGTGGTCATCCTACAAAAGCTTTCATGAGACGAATATGTGAGCTGCTGTTTATTTAAAAACCTCGATATAACCGTTATTGCTCCGAATGATCTCGATCACTTCATCGTGCACTTCATCCCTAACTTTTGCCGAAAGCACATAGCGAATATCAGCTCGATCTCCATTAAAGAAAGCAGAGGAATCATCCTGATCGATCCCGACACCACTTCCAGCATCGCTTGTCCCACGATCCTCATCGCGACCCAAGCCAGCAATAACTGACCCTGCGGCTGTGCTACTACCAGCGGCACCCACATTCCCAACTGGAATACCTCCTCCTATACCAGAGGGGCCAGGTGCTAAGCCTGCTCCGAGTGGAATGAGGAGGGGTACGTTACCATCGATACTTTCTGGAAGCTCGGACACCTCCAGTTGTTCAAGACCATACGCTTGAAGTCTTGTACTTGCAGCAACAGCATCATTCTCCGTATGAAAATAAGCTTGTATTTTTTTAGACATTGAAATTTCTCCTTTCTAGATAAATTGGACATGCACCCTCACCATTATTTTACCCCACATGGTGTATTCTAAGCAGTTATTATCATTTTTGTCATCCGTTCGTCGCCTTCGTTTCATGTCCAAAGGCTAACAGTACGATCACTCCAATTGCTAAAACGACTGTAAAGATACCGAATATCATTGTATAGGAATATCCATCTGCTACCAGTACACCCACAAGAAAAGGTGCGATAGCGCTGCCTATACGTCCAAATCCAGAGGCAAATCCAGAGCCAGAGGCCCGAACATTATCGGGATAATTTTCTGGAGTATAAGCATACAAAGCACCCCAGGCACCAAGGTTAAAGAATGATAGGAATGCTCCCGATATCAGAAGCATTGTTGTCGATTCGCTTGCTCCAAAAAGCGCTGCCCACACCGCAGTCATAGCAAGAAACAAGGCCAGAGTTGGTCTTCGACCCCATCGTTCCACTAGCCAAGCAGCCATGAAATAACCCGGTAATTGGGCAAGCGTCATGAGCAAAACATATTTGAAGCTGCTGATCATGGTAAACCCTTTGGCCACAAGCACCGAAGGAATCCAGAGAAACATCCCATAGTATGAGAATGCGATGGCAAACCAAACCGTCCACAATACAGCCGTCTGCCGTCCATAGCGGCTAAAGATTATGCGCAAAGGTACCTTGCCCTGTAAATCAACCGATCGGGTTTCAGGTATACCTCTACGGATAAACACTGCGTAAGCAATAGGGACGGCACCGATTAGTACAGCTGTTCGCCATCCATAGTCGGGGATAATAAAATAAGCAAGTAACGCAGCAACGATCCAACCGACGGCCCAGAAGCTTTCTAAGAGTACAACGGTACGTCCTTTTTT
>JAIMBU010000902.1 GCA_023511325.1 Gorillibacterium sp. | reverse complement strand
ATATATGGAAACGAGTGAATATTTACACGAGGTTCCGCAAGGGAATGAGCGATGGCCACAGGCTGAACGTGGCTTGAAATGGGGTAAGGAATGGGGTTCGGCCTGGTTTAAGGGAACCTATCAGGTACCAGATGAGCTAAATGGCAAAAAAGTGTTTGTCACTGCACAGACGGCTGCTGTAGAAACCTTATTCTGGATTGATGGGAAGCCAAGGGGGATTTTCACCCATGCCATCGAGGCGGAGAACAGGGGAAACCATCATACTTTATTGCTGACACCGGAGGCAGAAGCTGGAGTTAGCTATGAGCTTGCTTTTGAAGCTTATGCTGGCCATCCATGCGTAGGTACACAGCCTTATGATACATTTCAGCTAAATGACGACCTCCATAAGCCCTTTGAACGAACCTTCCAATCGATTGATATCATGACTTGTCGAGAAGATGTGAAGAATTTTGTTTTTGACCTGCGTACGTTGAATCAATTGTCGAGCTCGCAAATGGTCGATGATTTCCGTAGAGTAAACATCGTAAACGGACTCCTCACGATGTTTACTTTCCTGGTCCAATCACCCGAAGAAGTCTCCGAGCAGTCCTGGCGGACGGGAATTGCTCAGGCAAGTGAAATTATGCAGCCTTTATTAGCAAGGAGAAATGCCGAGTCTGCTCCTAATGCCGGTCTTATAGGACATTCTCATATGGACACGGCTTGGCTTTGGACAATTGATGAAACCATCCGTAAATGCGCGCGCACCTACTCGAACGTGCTTTCCCTGATGGAACAATATCCAGAATATACATTTATCCAAAGCTCCGCTTTACACGCCGAATTCATGCGGCGTTATTACCCGGATATATTTGCCGGGATGAAAGCACGCATTCAGGAGGGGCGCTGGGAACCCAATGGCGGTGTTTGGATCGAATGCGATTGTAATCTGGTTTCGGGAGAATCCTTGGTTCGCCAGTTTTTGAAAGGGCAGCGCTATACACGCGAGCATTTTGGTTATACGGCGGATACCTTCTGGCTACCGGATACCTTCGGATATAGTGCAGCCATTCCGCAAATCTTAGCCAATGTTCACATTAAATACTTCCTGACGACCAAGCTTTCTTGGAATGATACCAACCAATTCCCATACGAAACATTTATCTGGCGTGGACTGGATGGCACCTCGGTTCTGACCCACTTCAATACGACTCATTGTTGGCCAGATGCTGAGACTGTCATCAATCGAACGTATGGTACAAGTAAGAACAAGGAAATAATCCAAAACAATATTCAGCATAAGCAGGTAAACGACAGTCGACTGATCTCTTATGGATTTGGCGACGGCGGTGGGGGACCGCAATATGAAATGATCGAAGCCGCCAGACGTTTAGCGGATGTTGAAGGGGCTCCCAAAGCGAAGCATACAACCGTGAGTAAATTCATGAAGCAACTGGATGAAACCGCCGTGAATCCACCACTTTATGTTGGTGAGCTTTATTTTGAGGGGCATCGCGGAACCTTGACGCAGATGCATCAGATTAAACGCAACAACCGCAAGGCTGAATTCGCGCTGCGCAACCTAGAATTTGTCCAAGTATGGAATTGGCTAAATGAGCTCGGTGCCCCCTCGAAGAGAGCAGGGGAGCTTTACGAAATATTACTGATCAATCAATTCCATGATATCCTGCCGGGCACCTCACTTCCTGAGGTAAACGATCGGGCCATCCGTGAGGTAGGAGAGGTTATTCGTGAAGCTGAGGAAATGACGACGGATATGTTGTCAAAGCTGATGGCAGTGGAAGCCGATAACATTACTTTCTTGAACACACTCAGTTGGGCAAGAACCGGAACTCTAGCGATAAGAGAATGTCATGCGGGTCTTATTCCGGCCGATCCTGCTCTTGGTAGTCAAAGAATCATCGATGGATTTGGCCAAAACCAACTTCTCATTGATGGACTGAAAATACCGCCAATGGGGGTTCATTCACTTGCACTTAAACCTGGTATGCTAAATGAAGTCAAATCGCCTTTTCAAATGACTGGGAAGCAACTAGAAACTCCCTTTGCAA
>JAIMBU010000901.1 GCA_023511325.1 Gorillibacterium sp. | reverse complement strand
AATAAAGACTATATTATCGCTAAGCAAAAAGACGAGCTTGCTACACTCAGCAACTCGTCTTTACTATTACTCGCTTGTTGCATCGTCAATCCCTTAAGCCCGAGCAGCAACCGCATCCTGATGAGAGCGATCGAGACTCACAAACTTATTGTAGTTTTTGAGAAATGCCAGCTCGACCGTTCCGACCGGACCATTCCGTTGCTTAGCGATAATGATTTCAATAATGTTCTTTTTCTCAGAGTCTTGATTATAGTAATCGTCTCGGTATAGAAAAGCGACGATATCAGCATCTTGCTCAATCGAGCCCGATTCCCGTAGGTCAGACATCAGCGGACGCTTGTCCTGCCGCTGCTCCACTCCCCGACTAAGCTGAGACAGGGCGATAACAGGAACCTCCAGCTCACGTGCGATCTGCTTCAGTGTCCGGGATATCTCGGACACTTCCTGTTGACGGTTATCCCCACCGCGACCGCGGCCATGAATAAGCTGCAGGTAATCGATCAGGATCATCCCCAGTCCGCGCTCCTTCTTGAGCCGACGGCATTTGGCCCGAATGTCCGCCACCGTTACTGATGGTGAATCGTCAATATAGATGTCCGCCTCCGACAACGAACCAATCGCCATCGTTATCTTCTCCCAATCATCTGATTCCAGTGCACCCGTCCGAAGTCTCGTCGCATCCACATTCGCTTCCGCGCAGATCATCCGTTGAACCAGTTGTGATGCGCCCATTTCCAGACTGAAGATAGCAACGGTCTCCTTCTCGCGTACACCCACATTTTGAGCGATATTGAGGGCGAAGGCCGTTTTCCCAACAGAGGGTCGAGCCGCTACAATGATCAGATCAGAGCGCTGAAAGCCTGATGTCATTTTATCGAGATCGCGAAATCCCGAAGCAATCCCGGTGGTGCCCCCCTTGTGCTGATTAAGAAACTCCACCCGTTCAAATACCTCCATCAGCACGTCACGGAGGGCAATGAAGCCACTCCCCGAACGACGATTGGAGATTTCCATGATCTGCTGCTCAGCTTCGCTCAGCAGTCCCCCAACGTCATCAGCACTCGCATAGCCGTTAGAGACGATTTGGCTGGCTGCCCGGATAAGCCTGCGCAGAATCGATTTCTCCTCAACAATCTGTGCGTAATAATCGATATTAGCTGCGGTTGGCACTGCGTTAGCAAGCTCGGATAAATACGATACCCCGCCGGTCTCCTCCAGAATGCCTCGCCCTTGCAGCTTTGCCGTAAGGGTAACCAAATCTACAGGCTCTTCCGCTTCGGATAGGGCCAGCATGCTTTCAAATATATTGCGATGTGAAGGTCGATAGAAGTCTTCAGGTGACAGCCGTTCCATCGCTGTGACGAGCGACTCCCCATCCATCAGAATAGCGCCAAGTACAGCCTGCTCAGCCTCTATATTCTGTGGCGGGACACCCTGAAGTAGAAGTTCCCCATCCATAATCCCCTATTCTCCCGTCACTTGAACCTTCAAGGCTCCAGTGACGTCGGGATAAAGCTTCACGGGGATGCTGATGGCTCCCACGGTGCGAATCGGCTCTTCAAGCAGCATTTTGCGTTTGTCGATGACGATTTTATGCTTTTTCTCCAGTTCTTCGGCAATCTGTTTCGTCGTAATGGATCCGAAGAGTCGTCCACCCTCTCCTGCTTTATGCTTCATCTCAATTGTTATTTCACCTAGCCTAGCCGCAAGCAGCTTCGCATCATCTTTTTCCCGATCTTTCTTTTTTACCTCGTATTGTTTTTGTAGATCCAGTGACTTAATATTGCCATCCGTTGCCGTCTTTGCAATACCTTGTTTAAAGAGAAAATTTGTTGCATAACCTTCCGAAACTTCCTTGACCTCGCCTTTCTTGCCCTGACCCTTCATATCTTTCAAAAAGATAACCTTCATTCGATAATCCCCTCTTCCATCATAGTCTTTGCCAGAATTTCTCTCAGCCAGGCCTCTGCCTTATCCAACGTTCCCTCGCATTGCGTAGCTGCATTGGAGAGGTGTCCGCCGCCATTCATCTGCTCCATTATCAACTGAACATTGA
>JAIMBU010000900.1 GCA_023511325.1 Gorillibacterium sp. | reverse complement strand
CTCGGAAACCTTTTGAGCAACTCTTTGTTGCGACTCATCCTCAGATTTGGCAACACTAATTCATCTAATAGGTTATTATAAACCAAGTCTATAGGTGAGTCTTTTCCTTTTAAGGCTTGATAAAGATTATACAGGTACCCTGCCGGGCCACCACCAGCCTGTAGCATTGGATGAAAATGAGCAACCTTTTGTTTCATAGGTTCGCAATCACTCCCTCAAACAGTTGCAGAGCCTTTGCCACAGCCTGATCCATGTTGTAGTATTTGTAGTCCCCTAACCTCCCAACAAAGATCACCTTTCCATGTAGCTTTTCGGCCTCCTTGAGATAGAGCTTGTGCCGCTCACGATTTTGCTCTCTGGGGATGGGGTAGTACGGCTCGTTTTCCCCTGCTCGATGGGCCTGAGGATACTCGTAAACTAATGTGGTCTCGGGCAGTATTTGACCTGTCAAGTGCTTCTGTTCTGTGATTCTGGTAAAAGCATAGTTATTAGGATAGTTGACTGTTCCAACCTCTTGGTACCATTCCTGATCAAGGGTTACATATTCGAAGCGGAGACTGCGATAAGGCAGAGGGCCGTACAAATAGTCAAAAAAGAGGTCAATTGATCCAGTATACACCATACGATCAAAGCGCACTTCGTCTAGTAGTGCCCGATAGTCAGTCTTTAGCCGTATTTCAATATTGGGGTGATCAAGCATTCGCTCAAACATTGGCGTATAACCTTTGAGGGGCATTGCTTGATAAATATCTTGGAAATATCGATCGTCCCAGGAAATGTGTACCGGCACCCGCCCAGTGACACTAGGATCCAACTCTTCTGGCTTGAGCTCCCACTGCTTGAGGGTATAGCCGTAAAAGACATTCTGGTATATATACTCAGCTAAGATACGAATATCGGGATCAGTTGCTTCTTTCAGACGCAAGATAGGAACTTTTACATTTAAACCATACTGAGAAATAAGCTTTTCTTTCAGACTATCAGCTTGCCGAGATGGAAACAAAGCATATAGAGAATTGAGGTTAAACGGAATGGGTACTTTCTTGTCTTGGATAACTCCCAAAACACGATGTTCATACCGGCGCCATGCGGTAAACTGTGAAAGATATTCCCAGACACGCTGACTGTTGGTGTGAAAGATGTGCGGGCCGTATTTATGGACCAATACACCATGTTCATCGTAGTAGTCATAGGCGTTGCCACCAATATGATCTCTACGCTCAACGATGAGCACCTTTTTATCGAGTTGCGTAGCAATTCGCTCGGCAAGTACGCAACCCGTAAACCCTGCTCCAACGACTAACCAATCAACCTTCATCAGATATCACCTTTTGCCTTTCCTGTATAAGTGATCGGATCAAGATCACTTCGCCGCAGAACTAGATACATTGAAGCAGTGACAAACGCCTCGGAGACTACCACAGCCCAAGCCATACCCAGTTCAGCAAAGTGCGGAGCGAGGATCACCGCCAGACACAGGTTCAAAACCCCAGCAACCAAGATTATGATATTAAAAGGTCGATCAAGTCCTAAGGGTAGCATCCACTGAATGCCTAACACATTGCTCAATGCAATCAAAGGAGGCAACAGTGCCAGCAGGCGCAACACAACAACCGAAGCATCGTAACCTTCTCCCAGGAAAATCCGAACCAACAGAGAAGCCGATACAAAGATCACAAGCCCCATACATGCCCCGGCAAGGGCCATCACGATCACACCTACTTTTGCCAGTCTGGCCGCCTCATGCCGAGAAGACTGGGCAAGGTAGCTTAAACGAGGATAAAGGGCTTGGGTTATGGGCCCCAAAAACCCCAAGAAGGCTTTACTGATTTTTTCTGCCCCCGAATAATAGGCTACAACCTGAGGTGGTGCGAAGAGTCCAAGAACAAATGAGTTGCCCACAGAGTATAAACTGACTGAACTGCGAAATAGGAACATGGTCCAGCCCAGTCGAAGTACCTCCGTAACCTCACCCCAGTTCGGCAGGCGCACTGGAACCTCACGGTAAGCGAAAACAAAGGTCATCAGCGTGGCGACAAGCGAGCCTGCACCTTGCAGAAC
>JAIMBU010000899.1 GCA_023511325.1 Gorillibacterium sp. | reverse complement strand
CTTCGGGCTAGCAGCGGCGGCTGTGCCCATCAACCAGATGTTATTTAAAACAACTGCTGGCTCAGGAACCATGGCTGTTCTCGCCTTCACAGCGGCATTTGCCACCTTGCAGATTGTAACGGGAAGCGTGCTGATTGGCTATGGTGCAAGCAGAGTGCCGGCTATACACCTTTTTGCCGCAACGATCGTCAAGGTGCTGCTCAATCTGCTGCTTGTTCCCGTTATCGGCATTAGCGGCGCAGCGTGGGCAAGCGTTGTGGCTTATGCCATCGCCGCCTTGCTCAACCTCGCTGCGCTAAGTCGCCTGTCTGGCGTACGCTTCACGCTGAACGCCTACATAGGGCGGCCGCTCGTGGCAGCCGCCGCCATGTGCGTCAGCGTCTTCGCCAGCCGCGGCGCTGTGGCGGCGCTGGCTCACGCGCTCCACGTCAGCTCCGCTAGCCGGGGAAGCGCCACGCTGAGCGCGCTGTTGGCCGTGACGCTCGGTGTAGCCGTTTATCTAGCGGCGCTGCTCCGACTCGGCTCAATCACCCGAGCCGATCTTGAGGCCGCTCCATCGGGCATTGCCCGACTGATCCCGCTGCTCGAGCGAGTGAGACTACTCGCACATCCTAAATAACTTTCCTGCTTAGCAGGCAAAAAGGAGGTAAGTCCATGACAGCAAAAATCACAGTAGTCGGACTCGGCTCTGGCGATGAGAATCAATTGACGCTGGGCATCTGGAACAAGCTTCGCGAAGCGACGTGCTTGTATTTACGTACAGAAGACCATCCAGTCGTCGCTTTTTTACGGCAAAATGAGCTAGAGTTTATAGCGTTCGACTCTATTTATGAGCAACAGTCAGACTTCACCACCGTATACGAGCAGATCACTCAACATTTGCTGCAAGTTGCTCTTGAAGGAAATGAAGAAGTCGTCTATGCGGTTCCCGGGCATCCCTGTGTAGCGGAACGCACAACGCTATTGCTTCAGCAGCGCTGTGCAGAGAAATCCATCGAGCTTGTCGTGTTAGGGGGAGAGAGCTTTCTCGATCAGGCGTTCTTGCGTTTTGGTTTTGATCCAGTCGAGGGCTTTCAACTGCTTGATGCATCAGGAATGACAGCAGAGGTGCTAAACCCACGGATGCACACCATTATTGGTCAGGTGTATGACAGTTTCACGGCTTCGGATGCAAAACTTGCCTTGATGGAGGTATATCCCGATGATTATCCGGTTGTCATTGGACATGCCTTAGGCATAGCAGGCGAAGAGCGAATCGAGCGGGTACCCTTATTCGAGCTGGATCGGGAAGTAGGCTATGGCAACCTTTCGCTTATTTATGTTCCCCGTTCGGAACAGGAGGACCTGAGGAACCGCTCGTTCGCCAGACTGCATGAGATTGTAGCGACTTTGCGCAGCCCGGAGGGCTGTCCCTGGGACCTGGAGCAGACGCATAGTAGCCTGCGTAAAAACTTGATTGAAGAGATGTATGAGGTATTGGAAACGATTGATGAGGATGATCCCGATCATATGCGCGAGGAGCTTGGCGACGTCTTGCTCCAGGTATTGCTACATGCCCAAATCGAAGAAGAGGTGGGCGTATTCACCGTTTACGATGTTGTTCAGACGTTAAACGAGAAGCTGATTCGTCGCCATCCTCATGTTTTTGGAGACAAGGCGGCGGCTGATGCGGAGGAAGCACTTGCGAACTGGAATGCCGTGAAGCGAATCGAGAAGGAGAACCGTGGAGAGGCAGTCCATGAATCCTCTGTACTGGATGGAATTCCTCGTGATCTGCCTGCTTTGCTCAAGGCTTGGAAGCTACAGAAGAAAGCCGCTGCTGTCGGGTTTGATTGGGAGAGTATTGTCGATGTTTTTGCTAAGATAGCAGAAGAGATTGAAGAGCTACGCGAGGTACTGGAGAGCACTGGTCCAGAGGGTGAAGCGGAGCGCCGTGAGGAACTGGGTGATCTTCTATTTTCAGTCGTCAATCTTTCCAGGTTCATCAAAGTAGACCCAGAAGAAGCGCTGGCGTTATCCAATCTTAAATTTTCTCGCCGTTTTCATTATATTGAGCAGAAC
>JAIMBU010000898.1 GCA_023511325.1 Gorillibacterium sp. | reverse complement strand
TAATAAAATCGTGGAATTCCGATTATTGCTTGCTTGAGAAAGCTTTCATCTAAAAATGCTGTGTAGTCGCTAACAGAATGCGTATTAGCTAATGTGGAAGAATCCCGCTCATCGACCCCCACTAGAGCACCAAGAATAATCGCCGCGTCTGTTACGGTTCTTGTGATTGGCCCCGCCATATCTTGACTATAGGTAATCGGAATGATCCCAAAGCGACTGATCAAGCCAACCGTAGGTTTGATCCCGACAAGATAATTTTGACTGGAAGGGCTAATAATTGAGCCTGATGTTTCCGTTCCAATGGCTGCCGCCCCTAGATTTGCAGCAACTGCCACGGCAGAACCAGAGCTTGAACCACCGACGAATAATTCTCCAGGTCCATAAGGATTTAGCACCTGCCCACCTCTTGAGCTATACCCTGCCCACATTCGATCTGACATAAAGTTTGCTCACTCGGTCATATTGGTTTTGCCAAGTAACACTGCACCCGCTGCTCGAAGCCTGGAAGCAACATATGAATCCTCCACAGCATGTGAGTCCGCCAAGGCTATTGAACCTGCACTCGTATGCATGTTATCGTGAGTATCAATATTGTCCTTTAGCAGAATGGGTATGCCGTGCAATTTGCTCCGACTGCCTTTTACTTTACGTTCTCTATCTAAAGCTTGAGCGATTTCGATGGCCTCAGGATTCATTTCCAAGATGGAATGGATGCGCGGATCATACTGACGAATTCTTTCTAGATATACCTTTACTAGATCTTCCGAACTTAAAG
Organism: Gorillibacterium sp.; assembly: GCA_023511325.1. Classification (GTDB taxonomy): domain Bacteria; phylum Bacillota; class Bacilli; order Paenibacillales; family NBRC-103111; genus Gorillibacterium. The sequence continues at coordinate 1,290 of JAIMBU010000898.1, read as the reverse complement.
ATCCCGACTCCATCGCTGTTTGCATGCTTGTGATATCTGCTTCAATTATCCATTCGCCATGCTGCTTCATGTTCATTGAGAACCTCCCTTAGAAATAATCATAACTAGAAGTGTTCCATTTCTGTAGCCCAGTTCCTTCATTTACAGGAAGTTAAGTTTAGTTATAGTCGTTTTCTCGCACAAAAAGAGACTAGTTCTTTAACTAGCCTACTCTGCTCTATGATTTAGTTATCTTTTCTGGCTTTTGTGTTTTTTGTAACGGATGAAAGCAAACAAGGTAACACCAATCAAGATGAGGATAACCGCTATTTCTATCCCATTGATCGGGGATGGTGTGTTGAGTAGTTTCTCATTTATGGGAGATTGTGTTGAAACAGATTCAGTCTTTAACGGGATTTCTTTGTTTTGGAGAAAAGAAAGTTCTTCGTCTGTTGCATCAAAGCTCAGTTTTGTCGGAGAACAAAGTGGATTTTCCCATTCGTTATTCTGCTTTCTTAGAAAAAAGAGATACGTCCGCCCCTTGATGCTCGGTCCATCGAGGGCACCCCAGGTTATGTCTTCTGCTAACGCAATTTTTCTTTCTTCTATCCCTTTGAAGCTATTTAAAACGTTTATTTTAATTTCGTTGCTTATCTTATTTCTTACTACGTCCTCGACCTGACCAATAATCACCGCATCGTATTTATCATAGGCCAATTCAACTGTTGGTAGTTCTGCACACGATAGAGCCAAGGCTCCTTTTGGATAAAAAAACGAACAGCTAAACACAAGGATTAGTGAAACTAAAATCATCTTCTTCATGACAACCCTCCCAATGAACATTAGACGGGGTGGATGTTTATTATGTTGCGAGCAGATCGCTTTATATAATGAAGCGAGACTGACTGTTAGCGGAAAATATGCTGCCTCTAACGCATTATCTAGCTAACAGCGTTTTGTAAAGTTTGATTACACTAAAATGCATTCCTTCATGATATAGGCTAAAGCTAAGAAGTTGTTCCACTGTTTCTAGGCTCATTCCACTTGATGTTATAAATGGAGAAGCAAGCTTTTCCTGTAAGCGATTCTCTAAAGCAGTTTGAATCCGTTTAGTCTGGTCTCTCAGTAGGGTCTCTAGTTCTTGCAGGGTTGGGGCGGCGAAGGAATAGGGTCCATTTAACGGCGAGGTACCGTTGGCAAACTGCTCTTTGAATCCATCAGGTAGCTGTAGCGGAAGCCCGATGTATTGAAACGCAATCCGCTCCAACACGACATAGATGTGCCCTAACTGCCAACGAATGGTATTGCGAA
>JAIMBU010000897.1 GCA_023511325.1 Gorillibacterium sp. | reverse complement strand
ATCCAGCAGGTTACACTTTTTGCAGTCACAGAGGCAGGCGCGATCTTCAAATATTTGCCGAATTGTTTTTATAATTTGCAGCTCCGGTGTACGGGAGTGAATATAAATCCGTGCAGGTGCAACTGTTATTAGGGTGCTTACAATAATATCCTCGAAATTGAGTTCCTTCTCCAGCGTCTCCATCGTGATTTCCCCACCTGCTACAGACGGGTGAATGGGCTCAAACTGTTCGTTTAGCAACACAAAATCCGAGTCACCCTTATGCAATAGATGCACAGAGGCAACCTTCGTTTTCTGGATATACACAAAGTATTTCAGCAGAGAAATAAATTCCTGGTATTGCTTATCCAGAAGATATTCATCCACAGCATAGTCCACTGTTTCCTTCAAATCATCACGATAACCCTCAAGACGGAAAGCGAGTAGTCCGTCCAAATTAACGTAACCATTCTGGTGCAAGCATAGATCGATTTCTTCGGAAATTTGACGAAACCTTTTTATTGAACGAGCTTTTTCCTTCGGTAACCATTCATCACTATCTGGCAAACGTCTGCAAAAGGACAACAATTTCGTGAGATCAGCTTCAGCTGTATAGGAATAATCTCTGCTGAATATGACCCGTAACAGCTTCTCTTCCTCGTCCTCCAGAATATAATTGGTCAGCCCCCGGCTTAACTCGCGGCGAATTTTTTTGCGTTCTCCTGGAGTCCATTTTCCTTCTCCAAGCTTGGTACAACGAATTTCCCGATGGTGGATAAATATTTCCTCTTCCAGCATTATGCTCATGGGAAGGGTATTGATCTGCCGACTTAGCTTCTCCCGCAGTTTGCTGGCTTTGCTGCTTGATATGTTCATTATGGCAATCATGTACTCGTCCATTGACTTGCTCCCCCCTACCGCACCCTGCAATGGTTTATCACTGTAGAGTATATGGCGAGGAGAAAGCGGATATACAACCAAGTATTTGGCAATGAAGCCTGCGCTTTATTTGGCATCATAAATTCAAATAATAATGACTTGCGATTTACTTATTCTTTACCTATCTCTAATGAAAGGTGAACCCGGGTGCTTACCGCATCTGCAAAGCGCCCCAACGCTTCTTGCAGCAACATGCGTGGACAAGCTATATTGACCCGTAACCAGCCAGCACCCTTCTTGCCGAATACGGAACCTTCGCTAAAGGCCACACCAGCTTCTTCAAACATGAGCTTCTTCAATACAAGGGGGTCTTCAGATATCGCCCGACAATCCATCCAGACCAGGTAGGTGCCCTCGGGTTTCATTACCTTCACTTGCGGTATATTCTTATTCACATAGTCGAGCAGTAGGTTGAGATTACCCTCCAGATAGACAAGCAATTGATCAAGCCAAGCATCACCATGGGTATAACTACTTTCCACCGCGGTTAAACCAAAGTAGCTCTCCATATGAATCGATAATGTCTTGAGTAAATTGTTATACAACAGGCGGTGGCTGCGATTTGGAATAATGATCGCTGCGGCTTGAAGTCCGGCCAGATTAAAGGTTTTGCTGGGAGCAATGCAGGTAATCGTGATTTGGGCAACAGCATTAGATAAGGCAGCAAATGGTGTATGCTGATGTCCGCTAAAAACCAAGTCTTGATGAATTTCATCGGATACCACCAGCACACCATGCTTCAGACAGATATCGGCAACTCGCTGTAATTCCTCCCGCGTCCAAACCCGTCCACCAGGGTTGTGTGGGCTACACAGGAGCAGCAACTTGGCTCCGGCTTGCGCCTGCTTTTCCAACAAATCATAATCCATCGTGTAGTGTCCATCCACAAGAATCAGCGGATTGTCGACGATCGTACGCTTGTTCATTTTAATGACATCATAGAAAGGATAGTAAACCGGAGATTGGAGGATGACACCGTCTCCCGGATTTGTATAAGTAAGAATGGCTAAACTAAGTGCTGAAACGACTCCCGGGCTTGAGGTAATCCATTCCTGCTCAATTTCCCAACCATGACGGCGGGCCAACCAGCCGATGATCGCAGTATAATATGAATTTGAGCGAAAGGTATAACCGTAAACGCCTTGCTC
>JAIMBU010000896.1 GCA_023511325.1 Gorillibacterium sp. | reverse complement strand
GCCTAAGCCTGGTATCCGTGCCTTTTCTGGGAGGGGCAACAAATCAGGACGCCGTGTCGATAAGCGTGGAGTTCTCTCCACTTATTGTGGCTGGTAGTTTTGTGCTGGGCATCATCATGGTGCTGGCTTCGATTAGTGCGCCGGCTAGAGCCGCAGCTCGGATATCCGAGATTGATGCTATTCGGTATAACCCAGTCAAGATAGGCAGGAACAAGAAGACGAGAGCTCGCCTGAATGCCTTGCCTAGAACACGAATATCTATCGCTTCCTTGATTCGAGCTAATTTTTCGCGGAATAGGAAGCGCACTCTTTTGACCATCTTATCGATTACCTTGACCGGTCTTGTTTTCTTGATTGTTAGCAATGTGTTGAATAGCATGGATATAAAAAATATGACTTCGATGATGATCCAAGGTGACTACCAGCTCCGTTCTACGGAAACACCGAGGAACGTCCAACCGGGAGTTGCGCTGAGCGATCCGTTAAGTGTTGACTCGATCAGCGAGATTCGTCAGATCAATGGCATCAAGGAAATCTTTACAGAGAAGTACGAGAACCTTATCTATAACCCGGAGGACGCTGCTAAGCATATCACCTTCAATGAGCAGCAGATGGAGCACAGAAACAGTTATATTAGCTTAAATATCTATGGATATAACGATGCTCTTCTGGATGTTGCCCTCCATGCTCTTCAGGCAGGAAGGGTTACACGGGAGGAGATGATCAACAACAATTACGTCATTGCCATCAACGATGAGCAGAATAAATACAGCCCTGGGGATAAAATTCGGGTAACGACTTGGGATAAACGTGAGTTTATGCTGACAATTGCTGGGGTTGTCTCCCAATACATTACGTATAAAGGGTCAGACTCGGATGGAGGCACATTCATTGCACATGAGAATCTATTTACGAGGCTTGCATTGGACCAAAGAGTGAAGCAGCTATCGGTTACGGTAGAGAAGGAGCAGTTCGCCAAGGTGGAGCAAGCCCTGCGGCAGATGGCGACGAGTAGTGACAGCAAGCTCACATTCGCTTCCTTCAAGGAAACCTTTGATGAGTTCAATGGGATGAAAAGAACCATGGAAATTGCTGCGTATGCATTTATTGCGGTACTAATGTTTATCAGTATTTTTAATCTGATCAACACGATATTGACAAGCATCCTCTCCAGAAACCGTGAAATCAGCATGCTCGAAGCGATTGGGCAGACACGAGGACAGCTTCTCCTTCAGCTTGCCGGGGAAGGTCTTTTACAGGTTATGATCAGTTTGATTATTGTTTATGCTGTAGGACTGCCGGCCGGCTATGCTATTGTTACGACTTTTCAAAAAGAAGCGACCTATGCAATCTATCGGCTTCCCATTCTGCCCATATTGGTGCTGGCGGTCTCCTACGTTTGCACGGTGATACTTGTCACCTTTGCCATCCAGAGCAAGCTTCATCAACAAAGCTTGATCCAGCGGATGAAGGGCGTGGAGTAGCTGATGCAATTCATGTTGCGGGAGTTGGCAGAATTACATTTCGTGATGCAGGAAAGGGAGCTGGCTTGTTGTGAAAAGACTTGCTTGGTGTTTAATTTTAGCTTTCATTACTATTTTGGTACTGCCTGCATGTGGTAATGACGATGGAGCGCATTATTATAGCTATAAAGGTGTGACCTACAAAGGGCAGGGTACTCTGGAGACGATGGTAAACGTTGCTATTCAGAATCAGGAAGAATTGCTCTATGTTGGCACAGTGAAAATTATCGATGACAAGCCGACGATTTGGAAAGCGCTTGAGGCCATCAATCAGCAGGACGACTTAGCCCTCAAGATTGAGAAGAATGAACAGGGGCAAATCCAAAAGGTCAATAAGGAAGAGAATAATCAGGAATCAAGCTGGCTCCTGCTAGTCAACAATGTGCCGCTGGAAGGGGAGCAGAATCTGGAGGATATCGAGGTTTTTGACGAGGGAGTAACACTTATATATCAGGCAAACGAAAAAAGCTTACAAAAGCCCTAAGCTTACTATATTCGTCCAACAGCTGCGGAATCCATGTTCCGCAGCTTACCTGTTTAGGAGTAG
>JAIMBU010000089.1 GCA_023511325.1 Gorillibacterium sp. | reverse complement strand
GCACCGTTGATGGGTATGACGTGAACTGGGAATACAGTGACAAGCTGTTTAAAGAAGAGACGGTTCAGAGAATGGCCGTTCACTTTGAACAGATCATCCGAGAGGCAGTTAAAGAGCCTTTGATACTGCTTAAGGATATTGATGTTACGACTCCGGCGGAGAAACAGCAAATTTTATTTGATTTTAACAACACCCGTTCCTTATATCCGAAAGAGAAAACGATACAACAGCTGTTTCAAGAGCAGGTCACCCAAACGCCGGATGCAGAGGCAGTAATATCCGAGCAGGATGTGCTGACATATGAACAACTGGACCAACGATCAGATGAAATCTCGGGTGAATTGCAGCGCAGGGGGATACAAGCAGGCCAATTGATCGGAATCGTATCCGAGAAAAGCGCAGAGATGATTGCCGGCATTCTGGCGATTTTGAAATGCGGCTGCGGATATGTTCCCTTGGATGGCGATTATCCCGAGAGCAGACTCCGCTTTATGCTTGAAGATTGCCGGATAGATACAATCCTGTGCGGTTCGAAAAGCATCGGGCTGGAGACTTGGGTGCGCGATGGGATTCACATCATAGACATCCGGGAGCGCTTTGAACGATTCAGCATAGCCCACCATGCTGCTTCCCCTTCAGATACTGCCTATGTGGTTTATACCTCAGGTTCAACAGGGGTGCCTAAAGGCGTTGTCGTCTCCCATCAAAATGTGATCAGACTCGTTCAAAATGCGGATTATACCGATTTTAGTGGAATGAGAATATTACAGACTGGCGCCTTGTCGTTTGACGCGGCTACCTTTGAAATTTGGGGCTCTCTTTTAAATGGGGGAGTGCTCTGTATCTTAGACAGTGGTATTCTTGCAGATCCCGGCAAGCTGGCGGATATAGTTGAAAAGAACCGCATCAATACCATGTGGATGACCTCGCAGCTGTTTAATAACTTGGTTGATCTGGATCTCAAATGGGTGAAGGGGATTCAAACCATCCTTACTGGCGGTGAAATCATCTCCAAGAGACATGTGAACAGGCTGATTCAGCAACAGCAGAGTCTTACGCTTATTCACTGCTACGGGCCTACAGAAAACACCACCTTCTCCCTGACATTCAAGGTTGAACGTCAGCAGGACAACATACCGATCGGCAAGCCGATCAGCAACAGCACAGCCTATATACTGAACGGCAGCATTCTGAGTGGCATTGGAATTCCAGGTGAGCTGTGTGTAGGCGGAGATGGTGTTGCCAAAGGTTATTTGAACCGGGAGGAGCTGACCCAAGCGAAATTTATCGAAAATCCATTTGTTCAGGGTGAACGCATCTACCGGACAGGTGATCTGGCCAGATGGCTACCGGACGGCAATATTGAGTTCTTGGGCAGAATGGACGAGCAGGTGAAGATCAGAGGTTACCGGATTGAGCTGGGTGAAATTGAAAGTGTTGTCCGGAAGCAGGAAGGAATCAAAGATGCCGCAGTAATTGTCAGGGAACAGGGAGAAGACCGGTATTTATGTGCATATGTCGTCGGCGAAGAGCAGGAGCGGCCCGTTAACCTGACAGAATTAAAGGATCGGGTCCGGCAAGAGCTGCCGGCTTATATGATTCCTGCCTATTTCGTGCAGCTTGAGCAATTGCCCGCAACGGTAAATGGCAAACTGGACCGCCGTGCCCTTCCGGAACCGGAACAAACCGCAACGCAAGCTTATGCAGTGCCGAGAAATGAATTGGAAGAGATATTGGCTGACATCTTCAGCGAAGTTCTCGGGCTGGAGAGAGTGGGGATAGACGACAGCTTCTTCGAAATGGGAGGAGACTCTATTAAGGCTATCCGCATCATCTCCAAATTAAGGGAGCACGGCTATGAGCTGGATGTAAAAACATTAATACAGCAAAGAGCAATCCGTGATATCAGCCCCAAAGTAGAAAAAATTCAAGCTGGCAGTTTAGAAATCTACCAGCAGCCGGTAGCGGGAGTGGTTAAGCGGACGCCTATACAACATCAATTTTATGAATGGAAGCTGTCGCGTCCTGAGCATTTCAACCAAGCGGTCATGATCCATTCGGCCGGGGGATTTAAGGAAGACCTTGTCCGCGCAGCACTGGGACAATTGGCCGAGCATCATGATGTGCTTCGTAGCCAATTTGATGAGCACGGCATGCAAAGAATCCGCGGGGTAAATGAAGGATATTTGTACGAATTAACGGTCTTTCAATACAGCGATCTGGACAATGCCGGAGCATTGGCTCAAGCAGTGGACAATCATTGCAATGCTGTGCAAGCAAGTATGGATCTCAAAAAAGGACCGCTCCTGAAGGCTGCCTTATTTCATGCGTATGATGGAATGCATCTGTTTCTGTGTGTTCATCATTTGGTTGTGGACGGGGTATCCTGGCGTATTCTGCTTGAAGATTTCAGCACAGCGTATTCGCAAGCCCGGGATCACCAAAAGATAAGTCTGCCCCTTAAGACAGCTTCTTATCAAGCTTGGGCTGAAAGGCTGATCGAATTCAGTGGAAGTTATCTCTTGAAACGAGAGCTCTGGTATTGGAAAGAGGTCTGCCAAAAAATAGAAACCTCAATTCCGCTCTCGGAGACCGCCCGCTTCAAGGATGTCATGAAATTAAGCGGGGTAGCTGTGACGGATAACCATGAATTCAGGCTTTCTAGAGAAGAAACCGGAAGGCTGCTGCATGAGTCCGGAACAGCATATAACACGGAAATTAATGACCTGTTATTAGCGGCTCTAAGCATAACGGTTCATGAATGCTATGGAGTGGGAAGCGTAGGCGTCGAATTGGAAAGCCACGGGAGACATCCGGTTGAACCACAGATCCGTATTGACCGGACGGTGGGCTGGTTCACGAACACGTACCCTGTTGTGTTGGAATGCCATACAGACGACCCAGGAGCAACGATTAAACATACAAAAGAAACGCTCCGCAAAGTTCCGAACTATGGCCTTGGATACGGCATCTTAAAGTACTTGTCCGACCGGGAAATCAGAACACAGCTGCCACCACTCCAGCTTGAACTCAGCTTTAATTATCTGGGAGACTTCAGCAGCGATGTTGACGGCGGGGAGTTTTCATTCTCCAAGCTAGGATGCGGCAACATGAGCTCCGATGATAACCGAATTCAAAAACCTGTAACGGTGGATTGCGTCGTGCAAGAGGGCCAGATGGTATTTACGATCGGCTTTAATCATTCAAAGATGGATTTATATACCCGGTTTACTGAGGTATTCGCCACTTCGCTGCGCACAATCGTTGAACATTGCAGCAGCCATACAAGAACAGAATATACCCTTTCGGATTATGGCGATGAGATCGATTGGAGCGACAGCGAACTGGACGGTGTGTTGAATTTGTTTGAAGGAGATGAGAACGATTAAACGTCAAAGCGGTGAGACCTTGAAAGGCATTTTGTTTCAGAACAAGTCTCTGCTTATCGGTGCCATTATCTTTTCTGTTATTATTGCGGGTTTAAACATAGCTTTAGCATTTATATTAAAACTGCTCATCAATATCAGTATAGACGGAGAGGTGGCGGACTTGTTTAATCTGCTCTTCGTTATCATCTCTTTCTTGTCTTTGTACTTGGTTGTAAGTGTGATGCAGTATTGGTTGAAAAATAAATATGTAAAAGAAGCCATGGTGAATTACAAGAATGCGATTACCGACCGGATAATTAAAAAGGATTTATCGGATTTCCGCAGTCAAAATTCCGGAAGCTATATCTCGGTAATCAACAATGATGTGAAGACGGTGGAAACAGATTATGTCGAGGGGAATATTGTCATCATCACTCAAGCGACGCTGTTTATTTTCGCGCTGGGGGCCATGTTCTATCTTAATGTCCAGGTTGCCGTTGTTGCCATACTGCTTAGTTTGCTGCCGGTTATTACATCGGTTGCTTTTAACGGCAAGGTATCTTTCCATCAAGAACGCGTATCGGAGAAGAATGCGGCGTTTACAACCACGATTAAAGATATCTTCAATGGATTCACGGTCATTAAAAGCTTTGGTGTTGAAAAGGAAGTATCTTCGGCGGTATCCAGTGTAAACACCAGTCTGGAAGTCGATAAGCGGAAATTCAAAAATTTGACGGAGATGGTCAAAAGCCTCACAGAAGTGTCGGGTTTCATTGTGGTAGTGGGCACGTTCACATATGGCACCTGGCTTGCGATTAACGGAAAGACCACTCCGGGGGATGTTCTGGCTTATATCCAGCTTTTGAATTATTTATTGGGACCTATCGTTATCTTGGCTGAAAGCTTGAACAAGCGGAAGGCCGGAACTGTGCTAATCCGGAAGATTGATGATCTGCTCTTAAGCAACGGACAGAAGGAAGCAGGTATTCCTAAGGAGCAATTTGATCACAGTATTGTATTTGACAATGTTTCTTTTTCATTTGACGGAGACAAGGATGTGTTAACCGGCATTCATCTGAAGCTGGAAAAGAATAAGTCCTACGCCATAGTAGGTCTAAGCGGAAGTGGGAAATCCACACTGCTCAATCTTTTGATGGGCTATTACGATTCATACAAAGGGAATATTTACATTGATGATGTAGAGCTGAGGGATATAGATCCAACAAGCCTCTACATAATGTTGTCCGTAATCCAGCAAGAGGTGTTCATGTTTGATGCGCCGATTGAAAATAACATCTTTCTGTATAAGAGCTACCCGAGAGAAGCGCTGAAGAATGCAATAACGATGTCCGGACTTGATGGTTTTATTGAAAAGAAAGGACCGGATTTCAACTGCGGTGAAAATGGGGCGCAGCTTTCGGGAGGAGAAAAACAAAGAGTATCGATCGCCAGAGCCTTGATCAAGGGAACGCCTGTGCTGCTGCTGGATGAAGCGACTTCGTCACTGGATAACGAAACGGCCCAGGCGATTGAGCAATCCATCCTGAACATTAAGGACAATACCCGGATCATTGTTACACATAAATTAAACGGTGAAGCGCTACAGATGTACGATGAGATTATTATGATGAAAAACGGTAGCGTTGCTGAGAAAGGTTCATTTCTTGAATTGCTGGAGAAAAAAGGGTTCTTCTATTCATTGTATCACGTGACCAACAACGCCCGGCAGAAGGAAGAGCTGACGGTTTAATTTCAATCCTAAAGGAGCGAACAGGTATGGCCCAAAATAAAGGGAGAACGGTTGAAAGAATCTACCCCCTAACTCCCATGCAGGAAGGCATGCTATTCCACAAAATGCTGGATGAGCACTCGACAAGCTATGTCGTCCAGGAAGTGATTTCCGTAAAAAGCCTTCTTCACGAAACATATCTGAGCCAGGCCCTGGAATTGTTAGGCGAACGGCATCCGATACTTCGCACGGCGATTGTATACAGGAAGGTCAAAAAGCCTCAGCAGGTGCTATTGAAAAACAGAAGAATTGAAATGAAGCTGATCGACATCAGCGGTTATTCAGACGAAGAACAACAAGAAGAAATCAGGCATATTAAGCGGGATGATGTCGAACGCGGGTTCGACCTAGAGAAGGATTCTCTATTGCGGATGACCATCCTTCGGATCGGCTGCGGCGAGCACAAAATGATCTGGAGCTTTCATCATATTATTATGGACGGGTGGTGCTTATCCATCCTTTGCTCTGATTTCATGAAATATTATCTGGCCCTAAGTCAAGGCATGGGGCAGGATACCCTCAGAGAAGCCATCCGAAAGGAAACGATCAGCTCGTCCAGCTTTGAAGAATATATTCATTGGCTTAAGGAACAGAATCATGAGGAATGTTTGGACTATTGGAGAAATCTGCTCACAGATTATTCCTCTGTGGCAGAGATTGCTCCAAGTGGAACTGCCGTCGTAACAGAAACATCAGTAAACCAGCTCCACTTAGAGTTATCAGAAACGTTAAGTGAAAGCATTGTGAGGTTGTGCAGACAGCATCATGTGACAACGAACACATTGTTTGAGCTGTGCTGGGGAATTGTTCTGCAAAGATACAATAATGTTCAGGATGTCGTATTTGGAAAAGTGGTTTCGGGCCGCAATGCCAAGCTTAAGGATATTGACAGGATTATCGGCCTGTTCATCAATACGATTCCTGTACGCGTAAAGATAGAGGAGAATGACAGTTTTGAAAGTATAATCCCCCGTTTATATGAACAGGCTGTAGAGTCAGGAAAGTATGATTATTCTCCTTTGGCAGAGATACAGCGGGTCAGCGGAATTGGCGGAGATTCGCTTAAGACACTGATGGTGTTTGAGAACTTTTATGTCAACCCTGCAGCGGATGATCTAGAAAGCCTACTGACCATCGAACCCGAAGCTGTCCGTGAACAAACCAATTATGCAATGAATCTGATGATAGACCATACGAACATCTTCACCATGAAAATGATGTATGATCCAAGTCTTTACCATGAGCAGGAAATTGGGCGTCTACTGCAACATATGCAGCAGCTTATAACAGGAATGGTTTGTAATCCGTCTTTGCCGATACAAGAGATTGAGATTATTACGCCAGAAGAACAACAGCTTATTGTACATCATTTTAATGATACCCAATCTGAATATCCGCATGAATTAACAATACAGCAGTTGTTCCGGCAACAGGCAGTTCAGAATCCGCATGCAGAGGCTGTCCTGTCCCCCATGGAGCGGTTAACTTATGCAGAATTAGACAGACGTTCCGATGAAATTATGGGTGAGATGAAGAGGAAAGGTCTACAGGAAGGACGTTTAGTAGGGATTGTCACGGAAAAAAGCGTGCAAATGATTGCAGGCATTCTTGCGATTTTGAAATGCGGATGCGGATATGTTCCTCTGGATGAGAATTATCCCGATAGCAGGCTCCGCTTCATGTTGGAAGATTGCGGTCTGGAGCTGTTATTGTGCGGGACAGGAAACTTGTCGAGACTGGAACAGATACAGGGCAAATGCCATGTGATTGACTTTTATGGCAAATATGAGCCCGGGGTTGGCGGCAGCAGCATCACCTCAGATGATATCGCGTATGTCATTTACACATCCGGATCCACCGGACAGGCTAAAGGGGTTGCTGTTCGGCACCGGAACGTAACCAGATTGGTCAAAAACACAAACTACGTTGATTTGAAAGGAGCAAGAATATTACAGACCGGTTCGCTCTCTTTTGACGCAGCTACGTTTGAAATCTGGGGTGCTTTATTGAATGGAGGCGCGCTTTGTCTGGTAGAAACCGATGTCCTCACAGAACCAGAGCGGTTAATTGGCGTGATTGAAAAGTATGATTTGAATATGATGTGGATGACCGCTCAATTGTTCAACAATCTGATAGATATGAATCCTCATTGCTTTGATGGCTTAAAGACGCTGCTGATCGGCGGCGAGAAGCTCTCCGAAAAGCATGTGGACAAATTGCTCGGCAACAATCACCATCTTCAGTTGATTAACGGTTACGGACCAACGGAGAATACGACCTTCTCTTTATGCTTTACTATTGATAAACCATACAAGCAGATTCCCATTGGGCGGCCAATCAGCAATAGTACAGCCTACATTATGAACGGAACCACATTGTGCGGCATTGGGATGACTGGTGAATTATGTTTAGGGGGCGACGGAGTAGCAAAGGGTTACTTGAACCGTGAAGCCTTGACTCTTGAAAAATTTGCACCTGATCCGTTTAATGCAGGGCAGGTGATGTATAAGACAGGCGATCTGGCAAGATGGCTGCCGGATGGAAATATAGAATATCTGGGCAGAATGGACGGACAGGTTAAGATCAGAGGCCACCGCATTGAACCGGGGGAAATCGAAAGTGTGCTCAGAAAGCAAGCAGGGATAAGTGATGCAGCCGTTGTAACAAGGCTGGATCCAGCGGGAGAGGCTTTATTATGCGCCTATATTGTGAACAGCGGACCTGTCATGGTTAACTCCATAGATATGAAGCGGCAGTTGAGACAAGAATTGCCGGAATACATGATTCCGTCCCATATGATGACGCTGGACCGGCTGCCGGTTACAAGCAACGGCAAGCTCGACCG
>JAIMBU010000895.1 GCA_023511325.1 Gorillibacterium sp. | reverse complement strand
GGGGATATCCGGGTTGAATCGGTACGCATATAGGTAATTAAACCAACCGTTCCTTCCTTACCTAACTCAATACCCTCGTATAATTGTTGGGCAACGGACATCGTCTTAGCTGCACGGAAGTTCAGCTTGCGAGCTGCTTCTTGCTGGAGCGTACTCGTGATGAAGGGAGCCGAAGGATTACGCAATCTTTCTTTCTCCCGAACGTCTGAGACCACAAATCGACCATCCTTAAGTCCACTGAGGATTTCATTCACTTGTGCTTCATTGGATAGCTCTCGCTTTTCCCCGTCCGTACCATAGTATTTGGCCTCAAGCAGAACATCGTGCTGCAGGAGTTTAGCTGTAATTGACCAGTACTCCTCCGCTTCAAAATCACGGATTTCGTTCTCCCGATCATTGATCAGCTTAACGGTAACCGATTGTACACGACCAGCCGATAACCCCTTCTTGACCTTTTTCCACAGGAGTGGGCTGATTTTATAACCAACAAGACGATCAAGAATCCGTCTGGCTTGCTGTGCATTCACCAAATCCATGTTGATCGGACGCGGAGTTTTGAAAGCGTCCTTAACTGCCTGCTTGGTAATCTCGTTAAAGACTACGCGGCAATCGTCTTTTTCATCCACACCTAGATAATGAGCAAGATGCCAAGCAATGGCTTCCCCTTCGCGGTCAGGGTCAGCTGCGAGATATATTTTTTTTACTTTGCGACTTGCGTCCTTAAGTTCTTTCAGGACTGGGCCTTTTCCGCGAATCGTGATGTATTTTGGTTCAAATCGATTGTCTACTTCTACGCCGATCTGGCTTTTGGGAAGATCACGGATGTGACCCATTGAGGCTTTAACGATATATTTACTTCCCAAATACTTACCGATCGTTTTCGCTTTGGCTGGGGATTCTACGATCACCAGATAATCTGCCATGTGCGAAGACCTCCCTTACTTTCAACAGTTGCTTTCTATTTTTACGTAAGATGCACCAGGCAACGATTTGATGGATTTTTTCAAAGTTAAAGATAGCAGAACTTCATGCAAATGTCCAAAATTTGTTTGCGACGCCATCAAAAGGTGGTCGATTGTCATCGGTTCATGCGACAACATGTTCATGATTTTCTGCTCATCTGGTGTTAGTTCCGGCCCTTTAATTAACTTAGCTTGATTGATATTAATACCCGTAATATGTTCATATTCACGCAGAATATCTGCTGGCTCCGTAACAATTTTGGCTCCTTGCCGCAAAAGGAGGTTCGTTCCGCGGCTTTTGGGTGAGTTCATCGGTCCAGGTACAGCAAAAACATCGCGCGACTCATCAAGTGCCTGATCAGCTGTGATGAGTGAACCGCTCCGTTCAGCTGCCTCCACCACAACGGTAGCTAACGCAAGCCCAGCAATGATTCGATTACGCAGCGGGAATAAGCCAGGGATTATTCTTGTTCCTGGTGGAAACTCAGAGAGAATGAGTCCATGAGATGCGATCTGCGTACGCAGTCCTGCGTTCTCGGGCGGATACACGATGTCGACACCCCCACCCACTATGGCGATGGTACCGCCGCTGCCTGTCAATGCTCCGGTATGGGCTGCCCCGTCGATACCTCGCGCCAGTCCGCTGATCACAGTTGCACCAGCACCGGAGAGAAAAGTAGCGATATCCTCTGCTGCCCTACGTCCATATACCGTTGGGTTTCTCGTTCCAACGACTGCAATGCCCAACTGAGTCATCAACTCGGTACGGCCGATACAATAAAGTACCCATGGTGGCTGCGAGGTCTCCCGGAGAATGGTTGGATAGGGTTGATCCCAGATGGTCAGACAGACAATCCCTTTACTCTTATATCCTTGCTCAAGCTGAGACCAATCCTTCCCGTTTAGCTCTTCGAGAATGATCTCGGCCTTTGTCTGCTGAATACCTATATTGATTAATTCAGCGACTGTCAAATCTGTCAACCGCTCTAGTTCAGGACATTTTGCTACGAGCTGCAGGATTGTTTTCCAGCCGATTCCTTTCATTTCTTGAAGAGCGAGCAATGTCGTTCGTTGATCCATGTCGTTCATCTCCTAAACTTAGTCGTACCC
>JAIMBU010000894.1 GCA_023511325.1 Gorillibacterium sp. | reverse complement strand
ATCTTCACCCGTTTTCTGCGGTTCTTTTTGTCAACATCAAGGGCCAACCTATGCCTTCTCTTCACCATTCATGTATCCTCGATCCATATTAACTTCGGATAATCCAGCTTATTGTGGCATCCCGATATTCCGTTTATGCTGCTTCCTTGCCTCTTTGCGTGCTTTGGCAGCGATATCCTGTGGTGTCTCCCGCGTTCCCCAAGTTGATTTCCAGAACGTTACCCAAGCAACCGGCATCTGCCACAAGAGCACAAGCTCATAGAAAATGCAAAAAACCAGTCCAAACACCCAAAGCCCACTCTTGCGGAACAGCAAATGCGTGAGACTCATCAGCAGCGCCATCATCAAAAGACCCATGAGAAAGGTGCCTGGAAAAATATGATGAACCAACGGAACATACACCAGATTGTACAAAACGACTACAGGGGCGGCAATCGGTACGATCAAACCAATATAGAAGAACAAGGCCATAAAGGGTTCCTTTCGCCAGATGAAGGTACCCGCCCGCAGGGATTCTCGCAGCCAGGAGCGTTTCCAGCGCATTTGTTGCTTTAGGAATATCCCCATATCCGAGGGAACAATCGTAGAACAGATTGCCGAATCCTGATAGCCTGTGCGATGAGTCTTCAGGATGAAGTTCGTCATGCTCCGATCATCTCCGAAAGTGGCGGGTTGCCCCAGAAATTTCTGATTTAGCCATGCTTCTGAATGCTGCAAGATCAGTTCCTTCCGGTAGCAGGACAGAGGTCCTGACAGACAAGTTACACTGTCAAACCAAGATTCAGCGGCCTTCATGATGCGAAAGGCGATGTAATAGCGTACCGTTTGCAGCTTGGTCACTGAATTTGTATATTTGTTCTCCACGTCGGTACGTCCAGCAACCCCACCCATTCTGGGGTCCTGAAAGGGCTGCACCAGCTTCCTGATCGCTGTTGGCTCCAAGAAGCTATCGGAATCAACGAACACGACCAGATCATGACGGGCCATCTCGACACCCTTCACCAGTGCCACCCGTTTTCCTCCGTTCTGCGGAAGAACGGCCATCTTCAACCGATCTTTAGTGGCATATCGCTCCGCCTCGTTGTGAATCCTTTCAATTACTTCCTGAATCCGTTCCACAGACCGATCCGTGGAGTAATCATCAACTACGATCACTTCCAAGTTCTCAATCGGGTAATCTTGATTGATACAGCTCAGGATCGTCCGATGAATCCATTCCTCCTCATTGAAGCACGGAATTATAATGGATACGCAAGGGGTGTAGTCAGGATTCACTTTAACGTCTCTATAGAAAGCACCAAATAAATAGCGTGTTAACAGGAAGGCTGCCGCAATCAGACTGTACAAATACAAAACCATATTATATTTGAAGTAAACGATACTTTCGATCCGCAGCAGCATGATGAAAACAACCGCAATTAATAAAAACGTACTGGCCATATAGACGGAATACCCCCACCGTTTCCGTTGTAGATATTCCGTCAGTGGTTTAACAAACTCGAATGCCGCCATCAGCTTCTCTTGACCTTCTTGCTGATGGTTGAACAACCTAACTAAGGTTCCATCAAGTTTAACGGAGGATTCGAACCCTTCGGGCATGGTGCCTGGAGGAATATCGAAGAGAATCTTTAAGGAGTCTCCTTGTTTCAGGTTGAGATCGCCTCTGTCGAACTCCACCAATAATCCCGTGGAGGAGATATCTACAGCCCGTGCCTTCAGGCCCTCTTGTTTATTCTTCCCCTTGCCAATCAATAGCACATCAAACTTAGCCATGTACCTCAAGCCTTGAACCTGCTTTTGGGTTGAGGAATCGGAACCATTCTGGTTTTTCTCCCGACTATCCTCCTTTATCCTCCTGCGGTCGGCTGCTACCCGTATCTGCTCAGGATCGGGAACATGCGACAGTGTACGCCTGTCCGAACGTGGTACAGTTAATACCTCAACGATCTTCTTTTTCTCTCTAGTTCCCACTGTCGCGGTCCCCCCTCCCTTATTTATAGGCTCCAATAATGATATCCGTTACTTACAAATTCAGCCTTGCTGTAAATTCCTTTTAGGTCCATTATAATCTTCGGTTG
>JAIMBU010000893.1 GCA_023511325.1 Gorillibacterium sp. | reverse complement strand
TGTTAGTATTGACCGTAATGCTGGAAGCATCCAGTGCTGTTGCCCCTGCTTTAATTGTGAAAAACGGTTCTCCCGCTTCCAGACCACCGTTGAGGGTATAGCCTAATTGATGTAACCCGTTGAGACCTTTAACCGTAATCTGTGTATCTGCCGTAGTAGGCCTGGGAATGGCATTGCCTGCAGCGTCAAGCGAGCCGCTGGGCACCATCGTTCCACTTGGTAGTGTAACCTTAACTTCCCCTTCGGCAATACTCTTCACCATATTGTCCAGTTGCGTTTGAAAACTCGTGACAATCTGGTCGCGGGAAACGATCATACCGTTTACTTCACCATTGTTCAGATCCCCACTAGCCTTCGCCGCAGCAAAAAATTCTGGATTGACCACTGCGGTAACGGTTTTACCATTCACCAGCTCTTGATTACCCATCTTCACGATGTAGCCAGAAGAGGTTTCCGTCACCGAAATATTCACAATCTTGGAAAGATCATCTACAAGAACGTCACGTTGATCCCGCAGATCATTAGCATTGTTGCCTAAGCCCTCAACTCGGAAAATCTCCGTGTTCAGACTAGCAAGCTGGTCGAGTGTAGTGGAAACTTCCGAAGCCTTGACGTTAATATTACTCGTTAAATCGCTAGAGAGATCGCTTAACTGCGTGGACACATGATTAAACGCATCAGTTAAAGCTAATGCATTCTCCTTCACCACTGCTCTTGCCGTTAAGTTGTCAGGGTCTTTACTAAGTTCGGACCATGAACTCCAAAAGCTTTCAAGTACTTTGCGAATACCCGTATCCGAAGGCTCATTGACAACCGTCTCAAGCTTATCTAGTGTGTCCTGACGAATGGACCATTCTCCATTGTTCTTACTTTCATTGTAAAATTGGCTGTCCAAGAATTTCTCCCGAATCCGATTAATATGATCAAACTCGACACCTTGACCGAGTTGCCCTGGTGTATTGCTGCTCATCATCCCTGGCGCTTCCATCGGACGAGAGGCTACAAAGTTAACGACCTGGCGAGTATAGCCGCGTGTGTTCGCATTCGAGATGTTATGTCCGGTTGTTTGTAGCGCAGTCTGTTGTGCGAATAAACTGCGTTTGGAAATTTCTATACCGCCAAATGTTGATCCCATGCGTATCTTCCTCTCATTCCGGCGGTAGTTACTCCGACCGTGTTATGCTATGCTCTTGTATCAAAATAGCTATTGCGCTTGGCTCCCGTTACCCGGTTCGCTGGATTACGATAAATAGTGTCATCATCAGGTGGCCCTACAACTAAATCAAGAGAATACTCGATGAAAGCTAAGGATTGCTCGATGAGTTGACCGTTCTTCTCATTTAGCACCTTCAGCTTCTGCATCCTGGAGAGCAACTCTCCTTGAAGTCGTACCGCTGTCTCCTTATCCTCCTGACGAAAAATAAGCTTGATGACTTCATTCATCGTAATATTCGGGGTTGGACGAAATCCTTTGGAGATCAGGAAATGGTTAACCGCTTCGATCCGTTGATTCTCGCATTCTCCCAGCTGCCGAATCAGTTGTGTTTCCTTATGAACAATGCGGTTTAATTCCTCCACTTTGTTACCTACGAGTATAGGAACCTTCTGTTCTGACAGTTCAAGAAGCGTATCATGATGAAGAATCATCTGCTCCATCACTTCAAACAACACCGGAATCGACATACCTGTTCACCTTATTCCTTTCTTCCTTACGCTACTTCACTCTTGCTATCAATACGATTACTTCAAGTAAGGCAATAGCTTCTCAGCGATTTTGCCAGCATCGACATGATAAGTACCTGTAGACACCTGCTGCTTAAGCTCTTGAAGTTCCTGAACCCGGGCTTCGTCTGTTGGATGATTAGCGGACGCGGCCAGTAGCTCCTGAAGCTCCTTCGCTTCTGGTGATATTTGAACGTTATCCTTTTGCTTGACCTTACCTGTATCCTGCCTCGCAAGCTTGCTGTCCTGCTGCTTTGTATAAGGGTTAATACTGCTAATGCGAGATGGTTCATTGATTTTCATTGCTTCTCACCTCTATATATCGAATTAAAAAAAACACCTGCCGATTATCTTTAACC
>JAIMBU010000892.1 GCA_023511325.1 Gorillibacterium sp. | reverse complement strand
TTGCTTAATGGCGGCAACCACTTCCAGTGGCGGCTCAAAATCCATATCGGCAACCCACAAAGGGAGAATATTTTCCCGGCCGAATAACTTCTCTGATTGATCCCATTTGTAGGAGGCTGTACCAAATCGAGCAACTGCCTTGTCAAAATCATAGAGTTCCTCTGCCATCTTCATCACGCTCCTATCTCTTGTTTAGCCGCTGCTAATGCCTGACCAAGATCAGCGATCAGATCATCCACATGCTCAATTCCAACTGAAAAACGTAGCAGACGATCATCAACTCCGACACGATTGCGGATTTCCAGGGGAATGTCTGCATGAGTCTGCACCGCTGGATAAGTCATCAAGGATTCAACACCGCCGAGGCTCTCCGCAAAAGCAATGAGTCGGATATGGCGAAGAATCGGCTCAACATAGGCTGCATTCTTCACCTTGAAGGAAAAGATACCGGCGTTCCCGGAGGATTGTCGGTTTTGAATTTCGTAGCCAGGATGATCCTCTAAGCCAGGATAAAAAACCCGAGCAATAAGCGGATGAGCCTGCAAATAATGAGCTAAGGCGATAGCGTTCGACTGATGTCGCTCCATCCTCAGAGCGAGCGTCTTCATTCCTCGCATCAATAGCCAGGAATCTTGCGGACCAAGCACCGCTCCAAGCGTATTATGCAGGAACGCAACCCGCTCCGTTAGTTCTTTACCCTTTGTCGCAATGAGACCAGCTAGCACGTCATTATGACCACCCAAATACTTCGTGGCGCTATGTACAGTGATGTCACAGCCCAGCTCCAAAGGACGTTGAAAAAACGGTGTTAAAAGCGTATTATCCACAATCGTCAGCAGACTGTGACGCTTTGCCCAAGCATTGACCTTGGCCAAATCCGTAATCATCATCAGTGGATTCGTCGGCGTTTCAATAATGACCGCCTTCGTCTCCGGCTTTCGATTCGCCTCTAGCGCATCTAAATCATTGGTGTCCACATAGGTGGACGTGACGCCAAATCGGGTCATGACCTGCTCGAGCAGCCGGTAGGTTCCTCCGTATAAGTCGAGCGATACCAACAGATGGTCACCTTGCCCAAATAGGGCAAACACCGTCTGCAGGGCGGCCATGCCCGAGCTACAGGCAAAACCACCGTCACCACTCTCTAAATCTGCAAAAGCTTGTTCGAGCACGGAGCGTGTGGGGCTCTTTGTCCTTGCATAATCAAAACCTGTGCTTTCCCCGAGGCGGGGATGACGAAAAGCGGTTGCCTGGTAGATCGGATAACTGATTGCTCCGGTCACTGGCTCGCTGATGGAACCTATTTGTGCCAAACGGCTTTCGATTCTCATGTTCGTGGCCCTCCTTCTATATGCTCCAGTCGTATGGTGTTTCTTGATAAACGTAGTAATTTAGCCAGTTATTGAATAGAAGATTGGCATGACCGCGCCACAGGGTAAGTGGTTTTTGCGTTGGATCGTCCTGAGGATAATAATTCTGGGGAATCGTAACATCCATCCCTTTTTGAATATCACGATCATATTCCCATTTTAAAGTTAGGGGATCATATTCAGCATGTCCTGTGACAAAAACATTCCTCCCGCTTTTAGAAGCCACTAGATAAACCCCAGCCTCTTCCGATTCGGAGAGGATCTCTAAATCAGAGACTTTCTCAATATCCGCTCGCCGAATTTCTGTATGTCGAGATTGTGGAACAAAAAATTGGTCGTCAAATCCACGTAGAAGCTTAACATTCTGTTGTTTCACTTTATGAGGAAACACCCCAAACATCTTGTTTGCTAGTGAGTACTTAGGGATACCATAATGATGGTAAAGGCCTGCTTGTGCGGCCCAACATATATAGAGGGTTGAAGTGACTCTTTCCTTGGCCCAGCTCATGATTTCCTGTAGCTCTTCCCAGTAATTTACCTCCTCGAAAGCAAGCGTCTCGACGGGGGCTCCGGTAACAATCATTCCATCAAAATGCATATGGCGAATATCTTCAAAGGTTTTGTAGAACGTATCCAAATGTTGTGTTGAGGTATTCTTGGATTGATGTGTCTTGGGGTGCAATAACACCGCCTCTACTTGCAAGGGAGTATTT
The DNA here is from genome assembly GCA_023511325.1 of Gorillibacterium sp. Classification (GTDB taxonomy): domain Bacteria; phylum Bacillota; class Bacilli; order Paenibacillales; family NBRC-103111; genus Gorillibacterium. Next base: position 1 of record JAIMBU010000892.1, on the reverse strand, counting down.
C
>JAIMBU010000891.1 GCA_023511325.1 Gorillibacterium sp. | reverse complement strand
GCTGAACGATGCTCTGGGAAATCCCACACAAGGCCGAGCCAATGAGAAACACGACAAGACCGAAAATGAAAAAGCGTTTACGTCCATACATGTCAGAAAGCTTGCCGAAAATAGGCATGCCGGCCATTGTAGTGACCAAATAAGCCGATGTTACCCAAACGAACTGATCATAATTCCCTAGCTTTGATACAATTGTACCCATTGCAGTCGCGACGATCGTATTATCCATAGCTGACATCAGTATGGCCAAAAGCAGACCAGCGACGACCAGTCTAAGATTACTTTTTTTAAGATCCATGAGCTTCCCCCCGAAATTTAACGATCCGAACGCAGTAAAGACCTGATTAAGTGTAGGGTCGAGAGATATCTTTGTCAAGCAGGTTAGCCGCGGTTCGATTATTGCGCTAGCGGGTACACTAGGAGTAGATTGCCCAAAGCTTGATATATAGGAAGTGACAACAAGAAGGGAGTTCACATGAATGGATCGTAACGAGCTGGAGAAAGCGATTATTGACACATTAGACGATAATGAATTTGGCTCTTTTGGTACGATTGAAGGAGAGAAGAAACCCAAGGTTCGCTACATGGCGGTCTATCACGAGGGGTTGAACATCCATTTAGCAACGGATCGCAAAACGCATAAGGTGGAGGAGCTTGAGGCAAATCCGTATGTGTGCTTATTACTTGGTTTTGAGGCAGGCGGAAGTAAGGACCTGCTCGAGATCGAAGCCACTGCTGTTGTCACGAAAGACGAGACATTGCGTGAAAAAGTATGGAACAAACAACTCAAGAAGTGGTTTGATGGGCCCGATGACCCCAATTACGTTATCTTAGATTTGGCGCCTACTCGCATCGAATATAGAAGCCGGCATGGGAAGACAGGTGTATGGGAATCGCTTGAGAAGATCAATGTTTGATTTCACTTAAATGACACTTGGCAGCAGCTATATTAACCGATATAATGTAAAGCTGGGCATTAGAAGCCCGGCTTTTATTTTCTCGAAAAGGTTGACGTCTTACCATATATTGATGTATCATCGGTGTACACAACTACATATTGTACTTTGAATGGGTACTTTGCTGCTAATCCTAACAGCGAAGTTTAATAGGGAAGCCGGTGTAATTCCGGCGCGGTCCCGCCACTGTAATGGAAGAATCCGCTTGCCTTAAGCAAGATTCCTGCCACTGGCCGCACAAGCTGGGAAGGCAATTCAAGCGGATGTTGACGCCAAAGCCAGGAGACCTGCCTGTTCAAGGAACACATGAACCCTTACGAAGATAGGGGGTGTTCGGATGCCGCATTTCCCGATAACGGGAGATTTATTTGTTTACACGCGCTTCCGGCTCCCCTCTGGGTGTCGGGTGCGCTTTTTATACGGTTGATGAAGGGATGGCTACTAATATGATTACAAAAATTCGTAAAAGAGATGGACGAGAAGCACCTTTTGCTATCGAGAAGATTGGACAAGCTATACTGAAGGCCGCTTCGACGACAGAAGAAGTAGGATATAGGGATTCTTTACATCTAGCAGAACAGGTTGTTGATGAACTTACCGTGAGCAAGGCGCAAGCCATTCCTCAGGTTGAAGAAATCCAAGATGCAGTTGAACGGGTTCTGATCAAAGCTGGACTGACAGAAACGTCAAAAGCCTTTATCTTATATCGTGCAGAACGAACTAGGGCAAGAGAAATGAACACTAGACTGATGAAAGTATATCAAGGCCTGACCTATGATGACGCCGAGAATAGTGATTTGAAGCGGGAGAATGCCAATATTGATGGTGATACGGCAATGGGTACGATGTTAAAATACGGATCTGAAGGTGCAAAACAATTTTATGAACTCTTCGTGTTAAATCCTGCCCATGCATCCGCTCATAAGAATGGTGACATTCACATTCATGATCTTGACTTTTTGTCCTTGACGACAACCTGTTGCCAGATTGATATTGATAAATTGTTTATAAATGGCTTCAGCACTGGACATGGTCATTTACGCGAGCCTAACGATATTATGAGCTACTCCGCGCTTGCTTGCATTGCTATTCAATCGAACCAGAATGATCAGCATGGGGGACAAAGCATTCCTA
>JAIMBU010000890.1 GCA_023511325.1 Gorillibacterium sp. | reverse complement strand
GTATGCTAGAGCAATGAAAATAAATGGTAGAATGATCGAGAAAGCAGCTTTAACCGTAGTCTTCACGTTCAATGATTCCCTTCGTGGGGTTTCTCCTTTGTTCTATATTATTATCGGTTAGAATGAGTCACGAGCTTATACTATATGTCATTTTTTCATAGAACCATAAAAATCAGGAGGTTATATATGCTTAGTTATAAAAACACAACGACCGAGATTGCAAGTAGTGGGATTGACACGGTAATTATATCAGTAGGAGCGACAGAGCAGTCCGGACCCTTCCTTCCGATGCATTTGGATACTCTCATTGCAGAATTGTATGCTGAAGCGTATGCAAGAGAGTTAAATGCATACCTATTGCCTACTATTCCGTTTAACACCTCTGAAGAACATGCCAACTATAAGGGAACGATAACGGTTAGTCCAAATGTTTTAACCGCAATGTTAGAAGAAATTATTGTTAATTTGACCAGACAAGGATTTAAGAAGTTTTTAGTCTGCAATGGACATGGAGGAGCTTACTGGGAAGCGGCTTTTATCAAGCATATTAATTACAAATACCCTGAGATAACCTTGATTGCTCCGAACCACAATAATCATAATGCTTGGGAGGCAGCCGCAAAAACAGCAGGACTCGAAGGTTTAAATGAGCTGCATGGCGGGTTATTGTCGGTATGCACAGCCATGTGGCTCTGCCCCGAACATGTCAAAACGAAGTCTATGGGTTCAGACGTTCCTTTTGAGAACCGTTTTTATGCAGATTACATAGGATGGGATAAACTTACTGAGGATGGATGCTGGGGGAAGTTCGAAGCAGGAAGCTATTCTGATGATGAATTAAGCGAAAAAGGGCAGCTATTCTGGGAAACGTTTATTAATAATAGAGCCACAGGTTTAAAGCAAATTCTCGATGAAGGATACCGTAGAAAGATGGCATAATCGCAGAAGTACGATTACTTCTTCTTTTTTGCTTTGCCTTCTGCTCGTTCTATATTCTCCGTAGCTCTAAACCTAACGATCCTGCTGATTAATTCATAAGGCAGTGGCTTTTCCAATGGAAATTGCACGGACCCCTTTGCCCCTTTATACTGCGATAATTCATCTTTAAAAGCCTCAATCCCTCTGGGAGCCGGATAGAATCCGATATGATTTTTAAAAGCAGCAAAATGCACCAGATTACCATGCAGCACAAAAGTAGGCATTTGATAGCTGATCTTTTCCTCTGCTTCGGGTGCCGCTTCTTTTATCACTTTTCTTATCGCTTCAAGTTTTTCCTGAACCTCAGGCGTGAATTGTGAGATGTATTCATCAATGGATCCATAAGTAATTTTGTTTTCTTCCATAGTTTTTTTCTCCTTTCATATTCTCATGTTCTACCTACTTCTCAAGAAATAGTTGAGAAGTTTGTTTGTTGTGTTCAGAATGCGGGGAAAAGGTAGCGGCATTAAGGGTTTTAATCCACGCACATACGGAGTGCAACGAGAATATAAACTTCCTTCCCCGTTATGCTTCACTCTGTTTCAATCCACACACTCCATACGGAGTGCGACGGCGATATCACCAAAGTTACACCAAAGGTGCGCAATGTTTCAATCCCATGTCCCCCCACCTTGCTGGTTTCAATCCACGCACTCCATACGGAGTGCGACTTTTTTGATGTGGCTGGTCCGGGTGTTGTTACCGGGTTTCAATCCACGCACTCCATACGGAGTGCGACATCCAAATATTTCAGGATCGAATAAGCCTCCTGATGTTTCAATCCACGCACTCCATACGGAGTGCGACCTGGTAATAGCTAGTTGTTGCAGCAAAACAGGAAAGTTTCAATCCACGCACTCCATACGGAGTGCGACAATTTCGAAAAGCGACTGACCAGCCACTTGCTTGTTTCAATCCACGCACTCCATACGGAGTGCGACAGCGGAAATACACGTAATTAATCCATTAAAGGCATCAATCTAGTGAATTTCTTACAAATAGAATATCATAAAAGCATGAATCAAACATTGACTTTTATCCATTCAACTTATTTTCTGCAAATTTCGACAAAATTCGAGGTGCGAAAGACCCGGAGATTTCATGGGAGCTTCAC
>JAIMBU010000889.1 GCA_023511325.1 Gorillibacterium sp. | reverse complement strand
GCGAACAGAGAGATATACACTGTTTATATCGTGGTGAGTGTGATTTGTTTATTAGAGAGAGTTCTTCGTTATAACTTATTTTTAATGGTCTGATTATTGAAATGCATACGGACCCGGATAACTCGATGACGGGGGACGGGGTGCAATCGCTTTTTCCCGATCAATTCGCGAGACTGCTTCAGGATATTGAGCGACTTGCTCCGATTGTGGGCAAGCGGTTTGAAACGAGCAAGAGTCCAGTACTAGCAGGCTCCTGGACGATCTAAGCGATTCTCCAGGAAGCCATACTATTCTTTACTTTTCATGCCTAATAACAGCAATAAAACATAAAAGCAACGGAGTGAAACGTATCTACTGTTGTCATGATTGTGAAGATAATAGCTCCTCTTTGGCTAAACGAAGCGAAGGCTCTAGCGGAGTCCTTCGCTTTTTGGATGCCTTAAATCTAATACTAACAACATAAATTGATAATTTGTCTATTGCATGAACAAGTAAGCGCAATATGTTAATATACCTAACATGCATTCAAGAAATACCTGACATAACTATTGACGGCAGTTAAGCAGGGATTTATAATAATCGCAAGATAATGCACAGAACTTGAACAATGATCTCATACATGTAGATGAATGTTCGGAATTTGGGAGGGATTAAGATGGCGGTAGAGAAAGTATTGGGAATAGTCAAGGAAAAAAGTATTGAATGGATTGATTTCCGTTTTGTCGATTTGTCAGGAAAAGCACATCACGTTACTGTGCCAGCTGTAGAAGTAGACGAAGATACGTTCAAGAACGGGGTAGCATTTGACGGGTCTTCCATTCCTGGTTTTCGTGGGATTGAAGAATCTGATATGGTCATGCTTCCAGATACGGAAACTGCTTACGTGGATCCTTTTACCGCTCACCCGACATTAATCATTATGTGTAATATCCATACTCCTGATGGAGAACGCTATGAGCGTGACCCTAGAGGTATCGCGCAGAAGGCTGAAGAGTATCTGCAAACGACGGGGATTGGTACCGTTGCTAACTTTGCTCCAGAATCCGAATTTTTCATTTTCGATGATGTTCGTTATGAAAGTGGAATCAATAAATCCTATTATGAAGTTGACTCTGAAGAAGCTTTCTGGAACACAGGACGCAAAGAAGAGGGCGGCAACCTTGGCTTTAAAGTCAAGAAAAAGGGTGGATATGTTCCAGTAGCTCCAACGGATACACAACAGGATATCCGCAGTGAAATGTGCCGACTGCTTATGGAATCGGGACTTCGGATTGAACGTCATCACCATGAAGTAGCTACTGCTGGTCAAGCAGAGATCAACTTCCGTTTCGATACATTGACTAAAACTGCTGATAATCTTATGAAATACAAATATATTGTTCAGAACACCGCTAAACAATGGGGCAAAATTGCTACCTTCATGCCGAAACCACTTTTTGGAGATAACGGTAGCGGGATGCACGTTCACCAAAGTATCTTTGCAGAGGGTAAACCGTTGTTCTACGAAGAAGGCGCATACGCGAACTTAAGCGAAATGGCCATGCACTACATCGGTGGAATTCTCTTCCATGCTCCGGCTTTGATCGCTCTGACCAACCCGAGCACCAACTCCTTTAAACGGCTTGTACCTGGCTATGAAGCACCAGTTAACCTAGTATTCTCTAAGGGTAATCGTTCTGCTGCTGTGCGGATTCCAGTTGCTGCTGTTACGCCTAATGGTTGTCGGATCGAATTCCGGACACCTGACTCCACTGCCAACCCATACTTAGCTTTTGCCGCTATGTTGCTTGCTGGTCTCGATGGTATCCAGAACAAGATCGATCCAGTCGCACTGAAATATGGTCCACTCGATAAGAATATCTACGAATTGCCAGAAGAAGAATTAAAAGCAATCCGTAGTGTTCCCGGCTCCTTGGACGATGCTCTAGATGCTCTGCTTGCAGACTGTGATTTCCTGCTTAAAGGCGATGTGTTCACAAAGGACTTTATTGATAATTATGTAGGCTTCAAACGTGCAGAAGCGAAAGACGTAGCGATCCGTGTTCATCCGCATGAATACTCGCTCTATTTTGACTGCTAAGAATTCATCTGCTCTATAATAT
>JAIMBU010000888.1 GCA_023511325.1 Gorillibacterium sp. | reverse complement strand
TTAAGAAGGCTAACCTTCCGCAAGTGGATAACGCAGTTATAACGGATATCTTGGTTGATAAAGGAGTCATTGTTGGGTTCTTGAAGGATTCCAATGTTGAAGCTGCCCGAGTGATTGATGCCAAGGGCATGCTGGTGCTTCCGGGTTGTATTGATTCACATACACATATCAATGATCCTGGGTTTACTCATCGGGAGGATTTTGTTACCGGAACAGGTAGTGCAGCAGCTGGTGGCGTGACGATGATTATTGATATGCCCTGTTGTAGCGTCCCCTCGGTTCGTTCGGTTGATAATTTAGAATATAAGTTAAGCCAATTACAAGGTAGAGGTCTGGTTGACTATGCGATGTGGGGCGGCGTTACCGGTGAGGATGTGCGCAACGATGTATTGAACATTGTTAAAGAGCAAGCAGAGCAAGGCGTCGTGGCTTTTAAAGTGTATATGACCCCCTCCGTTCCGACCTATCCACGGGTAACAGATCCAGAAATGCTCGAAGCGTTCTACGCAGTATCGGAAACGGGAATGCCGATCGGAATTCATGCCGAGAACTATGCGATTTGCGATTACTACGTGAACAAGCTCAAGAAGCAAGGCCGGATGGATGGTCCTGCTTGGGCGGAAGCGCGGAAGATTCTGGCAGAGAAAGCAGCGATTCAGCTGGGGATCAGCTTCTCGGAAGAAACGGGTGCTAGACTACACATCGTGCATATGAGCACAGGGGTTGGCGCGGAGCTGGTGAAAGCAGCGAAGATCAAAGGCTTGAAAGTAACCGCAGAGGTATGTCCACATTATCTGACGCTGAACGCTGTAGATGCCATGACCGAATTTGGAGTTTTTGCCAAGATTGCGCCTCCACTACGGCGCAAAGAAGACAATGAGCTGCTGTGGACGGGTTTAATTGATGGATCGGTTGACTTTGTGGCAACGGACCATGCTCCTTATGAGATCGCCACGGAGAAAAAGGCACCGGGCATGGACATCTGGAATTCATTCCCCGGCATCCCCGGCGTAGAGACGATGGTTCCCGTGATGGTAAGCGAAGGCTATAACAAAGGGAAGTTAAGCCTCTCCCGTCTGGTCGAAGTGCTGTGCAAAAACCCAGCCGTTCATTACGGCTTGTACCCTAAGAAGGGCGCGCTTGAAATTGGCGCGGATGCTGACTTTACCATCATCGATTTGGAGAAGGAATGGACGATTGATCAAGAGAAAATGCATTGCAAACCGAAATACACACCCTTCCATGGGATGAAGCTCAAAGGCAAGGTGGATAAAACTATCGTCAGAGGCAACTTGGTTTTTGATGAAGCGGTAGGAATTGTCGCTAAACCCGGTGTCGGCCAATATGTTAAACGCCAAACGATCAGCGAGCTGCCACGTCTGCTGAAGTACTAATCAATAACTAAACATCCGTGCCTGCTAAATGCGGATGCGGATGACAACTGTAACTGCAATCTAGCTACTCTATTAATGAAGGGGAATTGTAATCATGAGCAAACATGCTGTAGTCATCATCGATATGTTAAACGATTTTATCCATCCAGATGGAGCATTAACCTGTCCAAATGGCGAGAGGATTGTCCCTGCACTTCAAGAACTGATCGCCTTTAGCCATGACAACGATATTCAAGTCATCTTCGTGCAAGAAGCACATCGGGCAAAAGACGCCGATTTTAAGGTTCGTCCGATTCATGCTATCAAAGGAACGTGGGGCTCTGACTTTATTGCCGAATTGCAGCCGCAGACGGACAAGGGTGATTACGTGATTCAAAAACGTCGGCATAGCGCCTTCAGCTACACCGATATGGATTTGTTTCTTCGTGAAGAGGGAATCGATACGGTCGTAGTAACGGGGGTCTGGACTAACGTTTGCGTTCGCTCCACCGCTTCGGATGCGTTATACCACACCTACGCAGTCAAGTGTATCAGCGATTGCTGCGCATCGAAGGATGAAGATATGCATGTATCGGGTCTACGCGATATCGGCATCTTCGGGGAGATCCTCACGCTTGAGGATTACAAGTCACGTTTCGCAGTAGCGAAAAGCTAACCTACACGCTTGGATTCTCCCTGTTTTTAAGAAGGCATATAGAAACATCTCTTC
>JAIMBU010000887.1 GCA_023511325.1 Gorillibacterium sp. | reverse complement strand
AGATAGCCGCATTGGGAGCCGATGCCTTGTTATTTGGTGATCCTGCAGTTGTTGCAGCTCGCAAGGAGACGGGGAGCACGCTCCCTCTTCATTGGAATGGAGAGATGTTATCCACGAATTACGAAACAGCTAACTATTGGGGACGCCGTGGAGCTACTCGTGTTCTTTTATCTCGTGAGTTGAATATGGAGGAAGCATTGGCTTTTAAGCAGCATTGCTTACTGGAGGTACAAGTTCAGGTTCACGGCTTAACACGAATTTATCATTCGAAACGACCACTGGTGAGCCATTATCGAGCGCATCAAGGGAAATCGCAGGTGGATGAGACTTTTGGCACGGATAAAGGTTTGTATCTGATCGAATATGAACGGAAGGATGAGCGCTTCCCTGTTTATGAGGATGCAAATGGAACCCATATTATGAGCTCAGAGGATCTCTGTATGCTGGAGAATTTGGATGAATTGATGGAGGGTGGGTTCGACAGCTTCAAGATCGAGGGCTTGCTTAAATCCATTGCTTATAACGAGACAATGATAAGTATCTATCGTCAAGCAATTGATGCCTACAGCGCTGATTCCAAACATTGGTATGATCCAGATTGGTTAAAGACTATTCAGGCGATCCAGCCTGAAGAGCGTCCCTTATCCTACGGATTCTTCTATAAGGAACAAGTTTATTGAAATACAGTGTTAAGTGAGGTGAAAACAACATGGGGAACAGCTTGAATGATCATGAGCAGGATAGGAATAAGCAGCAGCTCCGTAAACCCCTTAAACGTCCCGAATTGCTGGCACCAGCAGGAAACCTAGAGAAACTAAAGTTTGCTGTTCGTTATGGGGCCGATGCGATTTACATTGGCGGGCAACATTATGGACTTCGTTCAGCTGCTGATAATTTTACCTTTGAGGAAATGCGCGAGGGTGTCGAATTCGCCAAGCTGTATGGAGCGCGAGTATTCGTTACCACTAATATCATTGCCCATAACGAGGATATTTCAGGTGTTGAGGACTATCTTCGGAATCTTCATGCTGCCGGAATTGCTGCAATTATCGTTGCCGACCCGATGATTATTGAAGCATGCCAACGGGTGGCCCCTAGCCTTGAGGTGCATCTGAGCACACAGCAATCAACGTTGAATTGGCGTAGCGTGCAATATTGGAAGAATGAAGGTGTGGACCGAGTTGTGCTTGCTCGGGAGGCGAGCTTCACTGAAGTAGCCGAAATCAAGCAACATGTGGATATCGAGATTGAAACTTTTGTGCATGGTGCTTTGTGTAGCTCATTCTCCGGACGTTGCGTTCTCTCTAATCATTTCACCGATCGGGATTCCAATCGCGGTGGCTGCTGCCAATCCTGCAGATGGAATTATAGCTTGTATGCAGGTGACGAAGAACTATTTGATTCTGAGGATGATGCCTTCGCTATGGGAGCTAAGGACCTCAGTATGATTTCACATATTCCAGAATTGATCCAATCCGGGATCGATAGCTTCAAGATTGAAGGACGTATGCGGAGTATCCACTATGTGGCATCGGTGGTAAACGCTTATCGTCAGGCAATTGATGCTTATATGGCTGATCCTGATAACTACCAACTAGAGCCCAAATGGTTGGATGAGATTAACAAAGCAGCGAATCGTCCTTTAAATACAGGCTTCTACTTTCAGGAACCTAGTCATGAGGAACATATTTACCAAACGCAGGACAAACAGGCTGCATACGACTTTGCCGGACTCGTTCTTGATTACGATCAGGCTACTGGGCTTGCACTTATTGAACAACGTAACAACTTTAAACCAGGCCAGGAAGTTGAATTTGTTGGTCCAGGCGGTCGGTACTTTCAGCAAACAGTCGGGCAGCTTTGGGATGAAGAGGGGAATGAACTGGATGTAGCACGTCACCCCCTTCAGCGGGTTCGATTCCAGGTCAATCAGCCCGTTCATCATTTCGACATCATGAGGAAAAATTTGTCGAAATAAGTATGTATTGACGATGAGGCTAATTAACAGTTCTCCCCCTAAAGGGGGAGTTTTTGACTATAGATTAATAAGACAGAAGGTATATAATGGAGATTGTCGAATAATTTTTTAAAAAAACTTATCGCTGTAGGAC
>JAIMBU010000886.1 GCA_023511325.1 Gorillibacterium sp. | reverse complement strand
TGAGAGCCAAAACTCAACGGACTTAAAATCCGTCCCGGGCAAGGACTACTCCAAGTACTTTGATCTCACGGGCCTGAAGGTTGTGAGCGAAGACGAGAGCGGAAAACGAATTCGGATCGGTAAACGGAAGATCAAGATCAAATCAGAACCCAATCAAAAGGACGGTAAACGTCGCGGTAAGGAAGGGGTCGATGTCCATTACGATTTCGATATCCCTGCGGACATGAAGAACTTTGGTAAGGACAAGTTTTATGCCATTACCACCTACGGCTGTCAAATGAATGAGCATGACACGGAAACAATGAAAGGCCTATTCGAGGCAATGAGTTATACGTACACCGAAGACCGCAAGGAAGCAGACGTTATTCTGCTCAATACCTGTGCCGTTCGTGAAAATGCAGAGGATCGCGTGTTTGGTGAGCTGGGTCATCTAAAAACACTGAAGACGGAGAAGCCATCCCTCATGCTTGGGGTGTGTGGCTGTATGTCTCAGGAGGAGGCCGTGGTCAGCCGAATTCTACGCAAGCATCCTTTTGTCGATATGATCTTTGGAACACATAATATTCATCGTCTACCTGAGCTGTTGAAGGAAGCAACCTTTGGCAAAGAACTGGTGATCGAGGTCTGGTCTAAGGAAGGGGACATTATTGAGAACCTTCCGAAGAAACGGGAGGGAATCAAGGCTTGGGTTAATATTATGTATGGCTGTGATAAGTTCTGTACCTTCTGCATTGTTCCTTATACCCGTGGTAAGGAGCGGAGTCGTCGTCCCGAGGATGTGTTGGCCGAGGTTCGTGATCTTGCTCGCCAAGGCTTCAAGGAAATTATGCTGCTGGGGCAAAATGTTAATGCTTATGGTAAAGATTTTACCGACATCGAGTATCGGCTAGGTGATCTGATGGATGATGTGCGTAAGATCGACATCCCACGGATTCGCTTCACAACGTCGCATCCGCGAGATTTTGATGATCATCTGATTGAAGTACTGGCCAAAGGTGGCAATCTGATGGAGCATATTCATCTCCCTGTCCAATCTGGAAGTACGGAAATACTTAAACGAATGAGCCGTAAATATACGCGTGAGCAATATGTAGAACTCGTGCGCAAGATTCGTACCGCGATTCCAGAATCGATGCTTTCGACGGACATCATTGTGGGCTTCCCGGGTGAGACGGATGAGCAGTTTGAGGAAACGATGTCGCTTGTACGGGAGATTGGTTTCGAATTCGCTTTTACCTTCATTTATTCACCACGTGAAGGAACACCGGCTGCTGCTATGGTGGACGATATCTCCGAGGAGGTAAAGAAGGAGCGGCTCAGTCGGTTGAATGTTCTGATCAATCAGCTTGGCAAAGCAAGCAATGAAAAGCTATTGGGTCGAGTCATGGAGGTTCTAGTCGAAGGGGAGAGTAAGAATAACCCTGAGGTTCTTGCAGCACGTACTCGGACGAACAAGTTAGTACATTTCACAGGCTCCAAGGATTTAATTGGCCAAGTGGTGCAAGTTAAGGTGACCGAACCAAGGACCTGGCTCCTGCGAGCAGAACTCGTTGAGCAGCCCTCTGTGCACGTATAAGAAAAAGCTGACTTCTGACCATAACACAAGGAAGCCAAAATGAGACTTTTCACCGAGGCGAAGCTTCCGTAACTTTATCTAACAGTTCAATTTCAGCGAAACGGAGGTAGTGAACATGAGTGAACAGCAGCAGGGGCAGGATGAGGGAGAGCTTAAGCAAGCGGAGCGAAAACCCTCTTTAGTTGAGCCTCAAGTTTCCCAAGTAGTTACCGCCTCGCAGGAGGATATCATGAAGAAAGCGAAGGAACTGGCGGGGATCATCTCCGGTTCTAGTGAAGTTGACTTCTATAAACGAGCGGAGAAACAAATTGATGGCAATGAGCATGTGCAACGCTTGATTAGTGCCATTAAGAAAAAGCAGAAGGAAATCGTTGGTTTTGAAGCTTTTGGTAACAAAACAATGACCGCAAAGATTGAAGCGGAGATCGCTGTTCTCCAGGATGAGATGGACAACATTCCAATCGTGCAGGAATATCAGCAATCGCAAAGTGAAATTAACTACTTGCTGCAGGCAGTTATTGAAGTGGTGAAGAATAC
>JAIMBU010000088.1 GCA_023511325.1 Gorillibacterium sp. | reverse complement strand
GTTCATGAAGACAGCAAGAAAAGGATTTACTCTGCTGTTGTCGGGCGTCATGCTCGTAACAATGCTTTCCGGTTGCGGCTCGTCAGAAAAAAAGACAGGAAGCGAGCCCAGTACTGCAGTGGAGAAAGTGAGCAAGGATGGGTTCCCGGTCGTCAAAGAACCCACAACGCTTACGATGATGGGACCTGATGTAGGGTTTCAAAACTGGGATAAAATGCCCTTGTTTCAAGAAATGGAGAAACTGACCGGCATTCATATGGAGTTTCAGAATGCGCCGAAGGATGGCTTTGAAACTAAGAAAAACCTGGTGTTTGCCAGCGGCACTTATCCTGACATTTTTTACGCGGCTGGTTTGACTCCTGCAGAACAAATGGATTATGGCGGACAGGGAATTCTGCTGCCGCTCGAGGATCTGATAACCAACTATGGTCCGAATATCAAGAAAATTCTCGATGAGAATCCAACGATCCGCAAATCGATCACTGCGCCGGATGGACACATCTATGCCCTGCCTGTCATTGAATTCAACCAGCCCTGGTATCGCAACCCGCTCTGGTATAACGGTGATTTTCTGAAAGCGCTCAACATCGACAAACTGCCGGAAACGACAGAAGAGCTCTACACCTATCTGAAACGGGTCAAAGATGAGGATCCGAACAAAAATGGCAAGGCTGACGAGATTCCGCTTTCCTCTGCTTCCCCGGGGAACAGCCTGAGAGACATCCGCACCTGGTTGCTTGGCGCATTCGGTATCTATGAAGAAGAGCTTTACGCCGATGACAAGGATGTGGTTCATTATACGCCATTGGAAGAAGGCTACAAGGAATATCTGGCATACATGAACCGTTTGTGGAATGACGATTTGCTGGATCACGAAAGCTTCTTGCAAACCTCTGAGCAACGCGAAGCCAAGGCTCGCAATAACCAGCTTGGCCTGTTCTCAGCCTGGACCGCTTTCCAAATGATGGGAGAGGAACCAAACACGAACGATCCGATGTTTATCCCTGTGAAGAGCGATTCGGTGGATGCTGCTGCCATTGCCAAGAACAAAGGAATCAATCCGGGTGCGTTTGCCATCTCTAAAACCAACCCATCACCTGAAGCCTCCATGCGTTGGGTTGACTACTCCTACTCCATAGAAGGCGCAACAATGTTTAATAAAGGACCGGAAGGCATTCAGTGGAAATACACGGATAAAGCTAATTATATAAAAGAATATCTGCCGGTTCCTGGCGGCGGAGACCGTGAAGAATACCGTGCGACACTTACACCGAACTATGGAATTCCGGCACCAACAGTCAACCTGCCTGAAATTGATAAGGGCTTGCTGGGTGAAGTCGATGACTGGATTGCCAACGAAACGAAAACCAAGCTAACGGACAGAGGGGCGCGCATTCCGTTCCCAGTTCTGTTCCTGACGCCTGAGGAGCAAACAGAGGTTACGACCAAGACCGCTGACCTCAATACGTATGTGCGTCAAATGGAAGCCAAATTTGTAACCGGGGCCGAGCCTATCGCCAACTGGGACAAGTATGTCGATACGGTCAAAAAGATGGGTGGCGAACGAATCGCCGAGATTAACCAAATTGCTTACGATCGCTGGAAAGCCAACTAAGAGCTTGCTATAACTCAAGAGAACTCTCCGAGTTTATCTGATATCGGAGAGTTTTTCTTGCTTGGACAAAAGGATACAACGCTTCCTTGCAATTCTATATCGTCTGAGGTTTGGGCGGCTGAAAGGTGTTGGATAAGATATGGATTATAAAAATGCGCAATTGACCGCTGCCGAACGGGCAAGCGATCTCCTTGGCAGAATGAATCTGGAGGAGAAGATCGGGCAGCTGATTCAGCCCTTCGGTTGGAAATGCTTTGAGAAGCAGGAGGACGGAGCCGTTGCACTTACGGACGTATTTAAGGAGTACTGGGAGCAGGGAGGCATCGGATCCTTATACGGTCTGTTGCGGGCTGATCCCTGGACGGGTGTTACCCTGGAAACTGGTCTGACTCCAGAGGATGGCGCGGCGGTTTTGAATAAGGTGCAGCGCTATGCCATGGAGAGCTCCAGACTTGGCATTCCCATCCTGTTTGGGGAAGAATGCTCGCATGGTCACATGGCGATTGGCGCTACTGTCTTTCCCGTTCCGCTCACTATTGGAAGCACCTGGAATCCGGAGCTATACCGCAGCATGTGCCGCGCGGTTGCCGTGGAAACACGCGCTCAGGGTGGGGCGGCAACGTACTCCCCAGTGCTCGATGTCGTCCGTGACCCGCGTTGGGGCCGAACCGAGGAATGCTTCAGCGAGGATCCCTACCTAATCTCGGAGCTGGCAGTAGCTGCGATTCAGGGACTCCAGGGTACAGGGCTGGCTGAGTCGGACAGTATTCTGGCGACCGTTAAGCATTTTGCCGCTTATGGCAGTACGGAAGGCGGCCGCAATGCCCAGCCCGCCCATATGGGACTTCGCGAGCTGCATGAGGTTGATCTACTGCCCTTCCGCAAGGCGGTAGCGGCAGGGGCCCAATCGGTGATGACGGCCTACAATGAAATTGACGGTGTCCCTTGCACGACCAGCCGCTATCTGCTCCAGGATGTTTTGCGGGAGCAGTGGGGCTTTGACGGCTTTGTCATTACCGATTGCGGCGCTCTCGGCATGCTGGTCCACGGCCACAACACCGCCGAAGACGGCGCTGAGGCGGTGGCGCAGGCGATTCTGGCCGGGATTGATATGGAGATGTCGGGCGAAATGTTCAAGCAGCATCTAGAATCCGCTTTGGCGCAGGGCTTGCTTGCCGTGGAAGACTTGGAACGTGCAGTTGTTCGGGTGCTGGAAATGAAGTTCAAGCTCGGACTGTTTGAGCAGCCTTATGCCGACCCCGCCCGGGCCAAGAGCATGATCGGAAGACAGGAGCATCGCGACCTAGCCAGAGCCGTTGCCGCTGAAGGCATCGTGATGCTGAAGAACCGGAACCGGACGCTTCCTCTTGACAAGCAGGATTCTGGAAAGATTGCCGTTATCGGACCCAATGCAGGCGCCATCTACAACCAACTGGGGGATTACACCTCTCCGCAGCCGGCCGGCCGGATTGTGACGGTGCTTGATGGCATTCGCGCTGCCCTTGGCAATGAAGATCGCGTGCTCTACGCCCCCGGCTGCCGGGTTAAGGATGACTCTCGTGAAGGCTTCCCTTATGCGCTGGAATGCGCTGCCCAGGCTGACACGGTGGTGCTGGTGATCGGAGGCTCAAGTGCCAGGGATTTTGGCGAAGGCAGCATCGACTTGCTTACCGGTGCATCGGTTGTGACCGATCATGCCTGGAGCGATATGGAATGTGGGGAAGGCATTGACCGCTCCTCGCTGAACCTGCTGGGGGCACAGCTTGCTCTTGTTCAGGAGATATACAAGCTAGGCAAGCCAATAGTTATTGTCTACATTAATGGACGCCCAATCGTCGAGCCGTGGATTGTTCAGCATGCGGATGCCATCCTGGAAGCTTGGTATCCAGGTCAGGAAGGGGGACACGCCGTTGCTGACATTCTGTTTGGCAACGTCAATCCATCCGGGAGGCTGTCCATCAGCATTCCTAAGCAGGTCGGGCAGTTACCGGTTTATTACTACAAACGGAGAGCAAGAGGTAAACGGTATCTGGAAACCGATTTTAATGCCGAGTATCCGTTTGGCTTCGGTCTTGGCTACAGCGAATTCAGCTACAGCAACCTGCGGGTAGAGCCGGCTGTCATTGCTGCTGACGGCCAAGCCACAGTCACGGTGGATGTGACCAATCTGGGGGAATGGACCGGGGCTGAGGTCGTCCAGCTCTATATTTCCGATCGGACGGCATCCGTGACTCGTCCGGAGAAAATGCTCAAGGGCTTTCATAAAATCAGCATACAGCCTTCAGAAACACAGACGGTAAGCTTTACCGTTGGCAGAGAGCAGCTGGAGTTCGTTTCAATGGACTTGTCCCGTATTGTAGAGAGCGGCAGCTTTAGCGTAATGGTGGGTCCTCATTGCGAGCAGTTGCTGACCGCATCGCTTAACGTTGGGTAGAGGAGGCTATCGGTATGAAACGCATCGATCGATTTATAAATCTTCTCGCCACAAAACAGTGGTCTGAGAAGCAGGAAATCAAAGAATGGAACGTCCGTGAATCGCGCTATATTATTCCGGGAGTATATGAATATGCCACCGAGTTGGGAGTGGACCAGCCGGTTGACCGGCTGGCTGGCGGTCGTGGAACAACCTACTTTCTCCATAAAGTACTGTCGATTCCCCGAGATTGGCCGTATCAGGAAACGGCGTTACTTTATATTGGCGTTGGCGAAGGGCTACTGTGCATCAATGGGTCGCCTTACCACGGTCTGGACCGAAATCACTGGTTTATTTCCTTGCCGGAGGCTGAGGAAGGCACACTAGAGCTGGATATTGAGCTATTTGATCCGCTGCCGGAGCCTGAGGATGCCTTGAACCATCAAGCTGCTATCAGGCCATCCATGCAGGGAGCTTCTTTTTCTCTTGTCCGGATCAACCCGGCGGTTTACAGTCTGCTGCATACGGTGAAGATTATCCATGAAGCGGCGGGACTATTGCCAGTGCAGGACATGCGCCGCATCCGGCTAGAGCAAATACTTGAACAGGCGATGGATGCCTTATACCCAAACCCTGAGGTGCTTGCCGATGCGGACAAGGTGTCTGAGGTGGAGCAGCGGTTAAGGGCAGCAGCCGTTATCGAGCGTCCGGCTGAGCAACGCAACGGGATCATGCATATGGTGGGGCAATCGCATATCGACATAGCCTGGCTGTGGCCCTTGCGGGAGACAGTGCGTAAGGTGAGCCGTACCTTCTCCACCGTGTGCGCATTGATGGACAAATACCCAGACTTTTATTATTCGCAGAGTCAGCCGCAGCTTTATGCTTATGCGAAGCAGCATTACCCACAGCTCTATGAACGAATGAAAGCCCGGATAGCGGAGGGGCGTTGGGAGCTTGTCGGAGGTATGTGGGTGGAGCCGGATCTGAATATTCCCAGCGGGGAATCCCTCGTTCGGCAGCTTCTCTACGGGCAGGGCTTCTACATGCAGGAATTCGGCAAGCAATCGAGGATTGAATGGCTGCCAGATACGTTTGGCTATTGCGCCTCGCTACCACAGCTGCTAAAGCAGGCAGGCATTGATTCCTTCATGACCACCAAGCTGGGCTGGAATGACACTAATCAATTCCCCCATACCTTGTTCCATTGGGTCGGCATCGACGGCACGTCCATCGTTGCTTATCAGAATCACGGCTTAAACGAGCATACCCGCCCGGTCGATATCCACAAGCATTGGGATGCTTATAGCAACAAAGCACAGCATGATCAACTAATGCTGCTCTACGGCCATGGTGACGGGGGAGGTGGTGTGACTCATGAGATGCTGGAGAATATCGCCCGCGCCAACCTGATGCCGGAGCTGCCTGAAAGCAAAACTTCCACGGCAGCAGCCTTTTTCGGTGAAATCGAAAGGTTGCAGCCCGAACTGCCCAAATGGCATGGCGATTTGTATCTGGAGCTGCATCGGGGTACCTTTACAACACATGCCTTTAATAAACGGAGCAATCGCAAGGCGGAGCTACTATACCGCAGAGCGGAGATCTGGAGCCGACTGGCGGAATCCGCAAAGGCAGGGGTGGAGGAGGAATCCACTTTACAGGAAGGCTGGAAGCTGTTGCTGCTCAATCAGTTCCACGATATTATCCCGGGTACAGCAATCACTGAGGTGTACGAAACCTCGCGGGAGCAATACCAGCAGGTGTTCAGGCTTGGCAATGATGCCTTGCATGCCGCTTTGTCTGCGCTGGCTGCCAGTATCCATACCGTCGGCGAAGGGCAGCCCTATCTGATCTTCAACAGTTTGGGCTGGGAGCGTGCGGGCGTCATTGTTATCGAGGGAGACAGCCGTTTCGCTCACCTGCAGGCTTTCGCCGAAGCGGGCCCGCTCGTAAGTGACGCATGGCATGCGGCAGCGGGCAGCGATAAAGTAACGCTTGCCATTCAGGTGCCTGCGGTCCCGGCATTCGGCTGCCGCACGATCTGGCTAAGGGAAGCGCCTGAGGGTGGCCTTCATGAAGAAAGCAGGGCAGAGGAGAAGACGAATGGTCATTCCTTTCCGGACATTTGGGAAACTGCTTGCCATCTTCTGCAGTTCAATGAACAAGGGGAAATCATCCGCTGGTTCGACAAGAAGGCAGGCCGCGAGCTGATCCTAGAAGGTCAAAAGGCCAATGAACTGCAATTCTATCACGACACGCCCACCGAGTGGGACGCCTGGGATTTGGACTCGCGTTATGAGCAGCAGCCGGCAGGCAAGCCGGAGCTATTGGAGAGAAAGGTTCTTATCCACGGCAAGGTGCTGGATATACTGGGCTTCCGCTGGCAGTTGAACTGCTCTGTCATTGAACAGAAAATCATTTTTTACAAGCATACGGGGCGGGTGGATTTCCAGACTACAGTGGATTGGCAAGAGGAGCATAAGCTACTCAAGGTAGCTTTTCCGGTGGAGATTCTTGCGACTAAGGCGACCTATGAGATTCCCTTCGGTGCACTGGAGCGGCCTACCCATCGCAATACAAGCTGGGAGCAGGCGCAGTTTGAGGTATGCGGCCATCGCTTTGCCGACCTGTCCGAGAACGGCTATGGAGTCAGTCTTCTCAATGATTGCAAATACGGCTATGACATCCATGATGGCGTTATGCGCCTTTCTCTGCTGCGCTCCCCCGGCTGGCCCGATCAGCTGGCCGACCGAGGAGAGCATGTTTTTACCTACTCGCTATACCCTCATGCCGGAGATTGGCGCCAGGCGAAGGTTGTTCGTGAGGCTGCCGATTTGAATGAAGCCCTGCAGGCTGTCAAGACGGATGCGCATTCCGGCTTACACCCAAGCCAACACGCCTGGCTGAATTTCCAGAGCGAGCATGTCCAACTGGAAACGATAAAAAGAGCAGAGGATGGCAGCGGAACGATTCTCAGAATGTATGAATCTGCAGGCGGCAGAGATACGGTAACCTTGGACCTGCTAAAGGACAACCTCCGCTTCAGCCAGGTTAATCTTCTTGAAGAAGAATCTAGCCAGCTTGCAGCTACGAAGGGCAAGCTTACTCTCACCTTTAAGCCGTTCGAGGTCAAGACGATTAAAATCATCCATGAACCAAATGCTAAGGAGGAGTAAATTCAATGAAACTTACCCGACATCCTGATAACCCCATTGTCGTTCCCGGAGGCTATGAGTGGCGCAAGGCAACGGTTTTTAATCCAGCTGTCATTATCGATAACGATAAATTTTACATGATTGAAAGGACGGCTGGTTCGCTGACGCCTTGCAAAAACTATTTGGGCCTGCTGGAAAGCGATGACGGCGTGCATTTTACCCACGTCAAGGCTGAGCCAATCGTGACGCCGGATATGCTGGGCTTTCCTTATGGAAGTGTGCAGGATCCACGGATTGTCAAAATAGATGGTATCTTCTATCTGAACTACGCATTACGTCCCTGTGCCATGAATTACTATCCCACGGGCTTCGGTGTACCGAACCGATCGATTCCAGAATATCCGGACGGCTGGGGCGAGAAGGAAGAGCATTGGCTGACTCGTTCCTCCATTCTGAAATCGACAAATCTGATCGACTGGGAGTTTGTAGCGGATACGACCCCACTTGATATAAACGATCGCGACAATATTCTATTCCCAGAGAAGATTAACGGGCGATTTGTGATGCTGCGCCGTCCGGAGGAATATATCGGGGAAACTTATGGAACGGAGAAAGCGGCAATATGGATTACCTATTCGGCGGACCTGATTCACTGGGAAGAGCCAAAGCTTCTGGCCAAAGCCGAGAACCCGAACTGGGAATCACGGAAAATCGGCGGCTCCGCACCGCCGATTCGCACCGACAAGGGCTGGCTGGTGCTGTATCACGGGGTGGATGAGAGGATCATCTATCGTGTCGGCGCGATGCTACTAGATTTGGAT
>JAIMBU010000009.1 GCA_023511325.1 Gorillibacterium sp. | reverse complement strand
GGTCAGCTTTCCTTCGCCTTCAATAAAATGGCCTTGAGAATCCAGACATTGATTGATGATGTTTATCTAAAAGAAATTGCCATGAAGGAAGCAGAGCTCAATACGCTCCAAGCACAGATTAATCCTCATTTTCTCTACAATACCTTGTCCTCGATTTCCTCACTGGCGTTGAAGGAAGGCGCCAAGCAGGTTCACCAAATGGTTAATTATTTGGCCAAGTATTACAGAATATCGCTGAATAAGGGAAAGACGATTATCCTTTTTGAACAAGAAATAAATATGGTTAAGAACTACGTTTCTATTCAGGAAATACGTTTTCGCGGCAAGCTGCGCATGCATTACGATCTGGACAAGAACTTGTTTAAGCAGTCAACCATTAAATTGATTCTTCAGCCTTTTATTGAGAACTGCATTAATCATGCGATTTGGGATGAGTCAGGAATCAATATTATTGTGAAAGTAAAGCAGGATGGAGATGATATTCTGCTGAAGGTGATTGATGACGGCATGGGGATGACCCGGGAGCGTTTGGAGCAATCCTTCCATAAAACGGACCAAACATCAGGCTATGGGATCAAGAACGTAAATGATCGAATTAAGCTTACCTATGGGGACCGCTATGGCGTAGAAATTTTTAGTCGGCTGGGCATCGGTACCTCAGTCACGATTCGCATACCAGGGGAGGCAAGGCTCGAAAGTTCAAGCATTCCCCACCGTTACGATTGATCTGAAAGGTAAGAAACTTAAGCTCAGCTTATATAAAATGCGCTACAGCCTATTTTCTTCTACTTGAGGAGATAGGCTTTTCTCTTCATTGCGCATGAAAGGCATTTTCAATTATCAATAGTAACAATGCGATATATATAGTTTGGATAAAGGTTTTTATAATTAAACTTGTATCAGGTGCACCAATATATAACTATCTTGTAGGGGGTTCAAGCAATGAAGAAGGTAAAATTCATGTTAGCGGTCACTGTAGTTTTGACCATGCTTGCGGGCTGTGGAACAAAAGAAAAGCCTGCTGCTGTAGTAAGCGGTACGGATTCGGCTGACAGCAAGTCTCCGATCACACTGACATGGTTTGATAAAAATACGGGTGATCCATTTACGAATCCAGTTGCCAAAGCTATTATAGAAAAGACGGGCGTCACGGTTGAGGTACAGCAGCCAACAGGAAATGCCGTTGAGAAATTAAACCTGATGTTAGCTAGTAATGATCTACCGGATGTCGTTATGCTGGATCGTGGAAGCGATATCATGAACAAATATATTGCTACGGGCGCTGTTATTCCACTAAATGACCTGATTGACCAGTATGGCCCTAATATCAAAGCGATGTATGGCGATACCCTCAAAAGAACAAGAAGTGATGATGGGAAGAACTATTATCTGGCTAACTGGTACGGTCTGGAGCAGTATCCGGTTTTCGGCTTCATGATGAGAATGGATATAATGAAGGAACTTGGTGTGGGCGAAAAAGTAAGCAACGGAGAGCCTTTTACGGCTCAAGAGTTTGAAGATTTGCTGCTCAAATTTAAAGAGAAATATCCAACGATTGAAGGTAAACCTTCCATTCCCATGACGCTGAACGGTGAAAATATCGGTGGTGTCTCCGGAACATTTAAAGGAATGTTTGGGATGATGCCTTATTATGAAGTAAACGATGAGTTGAAGAAGGATATCCGCGATCCGCGTTATCTGGAAATGGTTAAATTTATGAACTCCCTGTACCACAAAGGATTGCTGGATAAAGAATGGGCTACGATAAAAACAAAACAATTTGAACAGAAGCTGGCAGCCGGTAATGTTTTTGCCACAGTGGAAGCCTTGTGGAATGTCGGTACCTCGAACACCTTGCTCAAAGCGGAAGCCAAGGATCAAGCGACGAAGGACGAGCGACAGTTCTATCAATATAAAGTGCTTGCTCCAGGTGTAGAAGCAGACCAAACGACTTATGGCCCGAAAAGCTCTCTAGGCTGGGATGGCGTAGCCATTAGCAAAACGAATAGTGATCCGGTTCGTACAATTAAAATGCTTGATTTCCTTGCCAGTGAAGAAGGTCAATACCTACTGATGTGGGGTGTTGAAGGGAAGGACTGGGACATCAAGGATGGCAAGCATGTACCGCGTCAGGAAGTTCTTGATGCCTTTACGAAAAATTGGAATGAAGCAGCCAAGTCAACAGGAATTCGCAAATGGACTTGGGCGATTAAGAACGGTCCCGGTGCGGACGGTACTCCTTATGACTTAATCGGTCGCTACGCTACCGATCCAACGACAGATCTTGCCATCAAGAATCTGGCGGATACGTCCTTTGACACGGCACCATATGATAACTTGGGACCTGCTGGCGGAACGGCAGAGGCCATTATGGAGACGAAGGTTACAGAGACGATTAACAAATATTTCTTGAAGATGGCATTGGCACCTTCGGAAGCTCAGGTTACAGAGCTGTACAATCAAATGATGAAAGAAGTAGATGCAGCAGGTCTGCCAAAGCTAGAGAAAATCTATAACGAGAACTACAAGAAACGTATGGCCTTGTGGAATAATTAATCGAAATAGGAGATCAAAGAGAGGATTACTCTTTGCTCTCCTATTTTATTAATCATAAATGGATGTTTATAGGAGGGTGATAACCTTGGCAATTCAGTATAATGATCAGCATCACATTTTTGCCATCCAGACTCAAAACAGCTCTTATATCTTTGGCTTTAATGAAAAGGGGAACCTGCAACATCTGTATTGGGGAGCAACGATTGCGATCGAGGATTGTGTTCCGCTGCTTCGTTCAAGCTCTCATAGCTCTTTCGATGCAGAGGTAGACCGGGAAGTGGAGGAATATAGCTTCTGGGGAGGCCTCTGTTACACCGAACCGGCGCTAAAGGTGCGCTTTCATGACGGTGTCCGCGATCTATCTGTGACCTATATCGACCACCAGATTCTGGAGGAGAACGGTAAAGAGACGTTGGTCATTCGCTTTAAGGATCAACATTATCCGCTTGAAACACATTTGTATTATACAGTCATTCCTGAATATGATCTCGTGGAACGTTCAGCGAAAATCATTAACCGGGGTGAGGATTGTATCGTTTTGGAAAGTACGCAATCTGCTTCTTGGACGATCCCCTATCTACAGGATTACCGTCTGACTCATGTGACCGGTAAATGGTCCGGTGAGTTTCAGCTTCGCTCTACCCTTCTTTCGGAGGGCAAGAAACTGCTTGAATCGCGAAGAGGCTTCACCGATGGACATGCCAATCCTTGGTTCGCCATCGATGCTGGTGATGCGACGGAAAGCCATGGAGAGGTGTGGTTTGGCGCCTTGGCATGGAGTGGCAACTGGAAGATCGTAGCGGAGAAGACCGTGTTTAATCATGTCAAAGTGACCGGTGGCATCCATGACTTCGATAGTGAATGGGTACTGGAAGCAGGCGAGACCTTTGAAGCGCCTGTATTCGTTGGCGGATTTAGCAGTGGTGGCTTCGGGCAAATGAGCCGTCATCTGCACCATTATCAATATGATCATGTCCTGCCCAGCCAACAAGTAAGAAAGGTGCTATATAATTCCTGGGAAGCTACCTACTTCGATGTCAATGCTCAGGATCAAATGGCGTTGGCGGAAAAAGCAGCGAAAATGGGCGTTGAGCTGTTCGTGATGGATGATGGCTGGTTCGGAGCGCGAAATCATGACCGCGCTGGTCTTGGCGACTGGGTTGTCAACAAGCAGAAGTTCCCGAACGGTCTCAATGAATTGATCACTAAAGTAAATGGGTTGGGGATGGACTTTGGGCTTTGGGTTGAGCCGGAAGCTGTTAACCCCGATAGTGATTTGTACCGAGAGCATCCCGACTGGGTGTATCACTTCCCGACCCGGGGACGAACTGAGCTACGCAATCAACTATTGCTCGATCTATCCAAGCCGGAAGTAAAGCGGTTTATTGTCGATTTTATGACCGATCTGCTACAAAATCATCAGATTAAATTCATCAAATGGGATATGAACCGTACCATCACGGAGCCTGGGCTCAAGGATCATCCGCTCCATCGGCAGAAGGAGATCTGGATTCGCCATGTTCAAAGCCTATACGAAATCTGGTCGGAGCTGCGGCGTAAATTCCCGCAGGTCGAATTTGAGACTTGCGCCGGTGGAGGCTCTCGAATTGATCTGGGCATCTTCCGCTATGCAGATCAAGCGTGGCCCAGTGATAATACCGATGCGTTCGATCGCCTAAGCATCCAAGAAGGTTTCTCTTATACGTATGCACCCAAGATGATGACCTGCTGGGTAACGGAAACGCCTACCGGCATGAATCGCCGGGATGTGTCCCTGCAATATCGGTTTCACAGCGCCATGATGGGTTCACTTGGCATTGGGGCGAACCTGAATGAATGGAGCGACGAGCAGATCGAGCAATCTGCTGAATTCATTCGGCAATACAAACAAATTCGTCCTTTGGTGCAAGCTGGCAGCCAGTTCCGTTTATCTGCTCTAAAGCAGAAGGGACTAACCGCTGTGCAATACGTTCATGCCAATGGAAGTGAGAGTGTGCTATTCGCCTTCCTGCATTCGCAGAAGCTAGGTGAGCTGCTTCCGCGACTTTGTCTACAAGGTCTGCAGTCTGATAAGCAATACGTTATCGACCAACTACCAGGAACCTATAGCGGCAGAGCTCTGATGAATGTTGGAATCGTACTGCCTCTGCGCGGTGATTTTGATAGCCTGATGTACCGTATTCAGGAGAGTAAATAACGAATCTAGCTAAGATGAACAAAGAATCTAGCTAAGATGAACAAAGAATAGGGAAGCTAGTCATTCTTGTTGAGAAGTTATGGTGAAGAACGGACGGAACGGTCG
Source organism: Gorillibacterium sp. (assembly GCA_023511325.1). Lineage (GTDB taxonomy): Bacteria > Bacillota > Bacilli > Paenibacillales > NBRC-103111 > Gorillibacterium. The sequence continues at coordinate 9,457 of JAIMBU010000009.1, read as the reverse complement.
GAGTGGGGTGGAGAAGCGTAGCGTTCGCCTTTGTTTTCGGGGGCTCACAATAAAATTCCTTATCTAATAAAGCCCCCGAAAACAACAGCGATCGGAATCCCACTCCAGACCGCGCAGTCGGAGCTTCTTCGCCACACATAGACGTTTGACGCAGCTTCTTCACCACACTAGACGTTTGATGCTGCTTTTTCACGCTTAGACGGTTGAAGTTATTTCCTCACCGCACATAGATATTTGGAAGCTGTGAGTCAAGAGTCAAGAGGAGGGTAAACAAATGATCAAGGATAGCGGAGCTACCGTGAAGCTGGATGAAGGCTCCAAATCACATATTCGCGCCGACAATGGTCTGGTGAAGCTTGAAATCGATCTGGAAACTGGGGAAATCTCCTACATCGGGCTCAAGGGTTTTTATGTGAAGGGAATACGCAGTGCCTACAGATGGAAGGGCCGTGAAGTAAACACTTGTCTTTACGAGAATCACCGCATGAAAGAACAACCCACCACAGTTGAGGACGGATTCGGTAAAGGCGTACATCTAACCGTTATCCATGAATCGTCAGGTATCCCTACTTTGGAGCAGCATTATTATCTTTATGAGAATATGCCCTTCGTCCTGTCGAGAAGTGTAGTCGTGAGCAACGAGGAGATCAAACTTAACTTCTTCGCGGTAATACAATCTAAATCGCTGTCGCTTGGAGCAACCGAAACTCTGCTGGAGGATGAACTCCGTGTGCTGCGTGTCCCTTATGATAACGATAAGTGGGTTCGCTATACAGTGGAAAGCCCGCCAGTGGCAACGGAAAGCTATGAGGTAACGACTCTATTTCAGCCAATAAGTCGTCGGGGTATAATCATTGGTTCCCTTTCCCATGATGTCTGGAAAACTGGTATTAAGGTAAAAGGAGAACAGGCTGGGGCAATTGATGAACTGGAGCTGTACGGAGGAGCAGCGAGTGAAATGACTCGTGATTCACAGCCGCATGGTTATGTGTTGGGCAGCCGTATTGAGTCGCCGTTAGTATTTCTCGGTTTTTATGAGGATTATCGCCAGGGTCTGGAAGCCTACGGAAGGGCAAATGCAACGATCGCTCCTCCGCTGAAATGGGAGGGTGGCGTTCCTTTTGGCTGGAACAGTTGGTCTGCCGCTGCAGATAAGCTAGATTATGAGCTATACACTGCGACAAGTGATTTTCTGAAGCACGAGGTTCAGGATTATGGGTTCCAGAACGAAGGTACACTATACATCAACTTTGATTCCTTCTGGACGAACCTGACCAAAGAGCAAATGCAGGATGCGCTGAAGCGGATTCACCAGAATGGTCACAAAGCAGGAACCTATTGGACGCCATTCGCCTTCTGGGGAAAACCGCAGGAATTTGACCGCAAGGTTGAAGGAACGGATGGGGAATATACCTACGGCGATATACTGCTGCGCGATTATGAAGGCGAGCCTCTTCCTGACATAGCAGGAGGATTGGCTATTGATCCGACGCATCCCGGTACATTAAAGCGAATCGACTGGTTTACCGATAAATTTGTTACCGATGGCTTCGAATATATTAAGCTTGATTTTATGGCTCATGGGGCGCTGGAGGGCAAGCATGATAATCCTTCGATAACAACAGGTATTGCCGCTTATCATTATGGCATGTCCTATTTGGCTGAGAAGCTATCGCCAGAACGAATCGGGAGGCCCTTCTTTATCAATCTATCGATTGCTCCACTATTCCCGCATGCCTTTGCCCATAGCCGCAGGGTGTCCTGTGATGTTTTTGGTACGATTCAGGATACCGAATATTTACTGAATTCATTGACACACGGCTGGTGGATTAATGACACCATGTACCGATTTAATGATCCCGATCACTCCGTACTGTATAAAAGCTTCAATCAACCAGCAACAACTCGCCATGAAGGTCGAAGCCGCTTGAGTGCATCTATTATTGCCGGAACCGTGTTGCTGCTTGGGGATGATTATCGAGAAGAAGAGGCAGCTTGGCGAGCCAAGACATGGCTGCAAAACCAGGAAATCATCAACCTCGCTCGCTTAGGGAAAACGTTCATGCCAGTTGATGGAAATTGGGGAAAGGCGGCTTCGGATACTTTTATTCTCTCCGATCCGAATCAAGCGGGCTCCGTCTATGTAGCTGTTTTTAACTTTGACCCTGCTGCTATTGCGCACAAATCTATTGATCTGGAGCGAATCGGACTGGATGCCTCATGCCGGTATAACGCAAAGGACTTATGGGAAGGAACAGAAGTAGAGGTGGTGGGCAAGCTAAGCGTAGAACTGCAACCTGCAGAAGCTAAGATTTACCGGTTTTGCAGAATCAAATCGTAATCTGCATCTAATCGGAGATATTTAGCACCGTGGAAGAGCTAACTGCATTTCCTGCAGCTAATAGGCTACTTTCAGTCCTAAGGAAGAGCTAACTGCATTTCCTGCAGCTAATAGGCTACTTTCAGTCCTAAGGAAGTGCTAACTGCATTTCCTACAGCTAATTTGGTGCTTTTAGCTCCATGGAAGAATATAACTGCATTTCCTACAGCTAATTTCTAGGATTTAGCTACATTTGATGAAAAGGGCTGAAATAGATGTACTTTTTACAGTTGCTCAAAGTAAAAAGGGATTTCTCGAAGTTTTAACTGTACCTTTTACAGGTACTTTACTAGATTCGGTCATGGATACGCACAATGGAGAGGTTACGATTTTTACTGGGCGGATTAAGTCTGAAACTTTAGCGGTATCTTACATTTAATTACGTTGGTGTGCTAGCTTTGATACCTAGAATGAGCATTTTTTACCTCCATCTTTAGCAAAAATCCTCAAATGGCTGCTCTGTTCAATCGAGCAATCATTTGAGGATTTCTTTTTCCGCTTATTCAGAATAAGGTCCAGCTTCCGGTACGGCGGGCGTATGTTTCCGCATATGCAGCCAGTTTAAAAGTAGCATACAGAAGAAATAAACAGGCAACCGCAAGTCCACCAGCCATCATCCACCACGTGGAGCCGATCTGACCATTCACCGCACCACGAATTAAATACAGACTGTAGCTGACAGGAAAGAAAAAGGATAGGGCCTTACCCCATATCGGAAAGGCAGCGGGGGGGATTGCGACGCCCCCGAATAATTTCATTGGTTCCTGAAAGATGTAGTATAGGTAACCAGAATCACGCGAGAATAAGCACAGCGCACACAGGAATGCCCCCCATATCGTGGCGGCCACCAAGGTCAGCAGGAAGGCAAATAGAAGTGGAAGCCAAAGTGTACTTTCGGGACGAACTGAATAGATAAATACGCATGTGGCAAAAACGAGAAACATCCATAATCCACTGTATAGCGCATGTACGGAACGCCCGAATAAAAAAGCCATTCTTGAGCCAGGTGCGAGAAACACTATTTCCAGTGTGCCGTTTTTACGCTCCCATTCAAAGGTCCAGGCAGATTGCACCACGGACCAATAGAGTTGAAATACCGCGAAGCCCGTAATGAGAAATAGGAGGAGGTTCCCATCCGGCAGAAAGTGGGCAAACGCCGAGCCTTTTCCCGAGCGGAAGGGCTGCATAGCATAATAGGAAGAGAAGAAGGTTAAGACCGGCCACAGCAGAAGTGAGAAGAAAACGGCTTTACCACTGAAAGCGGTGCGCTGTTGCTTGATTAACTCAGCCCGAAAGGCGGGCCAAAAGTTGCTCATCATCAGAAGCTCCTTCCGCTAACCGAATAATTGCATCCTCAAGGGAGGGCTTTTCCACCGAAAGCCGCCGAACACGAACGCCCGCTTGAGACAACCAGGAGAGGACAGCTGGAATCATATTGTCTGCATCCTCACTCCATACGACAATTGTCCCATCCTCCTGATGTTCCTCCTGATCACCCTCCACCCGAACTGATTCTCTTGGAATACGTAAGGCGTCAGCAAGCTGTTCTGCCAGTCCATGGGTGATCGGACTAATCAGTAATTGCAGCATCTGTTGACCAGATGTTCGCCGGATAATGGCCTGCGGGCTGTCTGCAAGCAACAAGCGTCCGCGATCCAACACATAAACGCGATCACAAAGCTCTTCGACTTCTTGTAAATAATGACTAGTCAGCAATAAGCCCTTGCCTTCCTCGGCAACCATGCGTCGTACCATTGTCCGTAGCTGGCGGGCAACAGGTGCATCAAGCCCAATGGTCGGTTCATCCAGAAAAACATATTTCGGGTCGTTGATCAAGCCGCGAGCAATTTGCAGCCGCTGCTTCATCCCCTTGGAATACTGCTCAACCGGAAGCTCAGCAGCTTCCAGTAATCCAACCGTGCGGAGCAGTCCTTCCGAGCGCTCCCGGACTTGCGTTTCTGACAAGCCATACAGTCGTCCAAAGTAGGCCAAGTTTTCTCTACCCGTCAAACGCCAGTAGAGCAGACGTTCACTACCCGTAATCACATTGATCATCGATTGAATGCTGCGGCGATTGCGGTTGATGTCTAAACCATCTATAGAGATGGTTCCTTTTGTTGGCTCTAGAAGGGTAGAGAGCATTTTAATCGTCGTCGTTTTTCCTGCTCCGTTGAGACCAAGCAAGCCGACAATCTCCCCCGGGCGGATCTCTAAACTCAGCTCGTTAACGGCTATTTTGGTTACTTTTTGCTTCTGAAACCACCCTTTGCGCAGGGTAGTTTCATATATTTTCGTGACATTTTCCATGTTAATCATGAGATAGCCTCCTTGAGAACTCACTGTGACCCTTGCTGATGTATTTCATGCATGAGGTATGATGTGTTTATGAAAATAATGTTGTAGCCTACTGCCATTTTTCGAAAAAGCGGCGTTCTGTTTTCCTGATCCACCAGCTTCCGGCTACGGAATACAGAATAATCAGTAGCAGTATCCGAGTGATGGCATAGCCTTGATCAACGAGAGAGTATCCATTTAACAGACTGTCCCGCAGAATGTGCAGAGCATCAGTCAAAGGGAAAAGCTTTCCGATGATTTGCAAAGGCTCTGGTAAATACTGTGTGGGAAATTGAAAGCCACAAACAAGAGTAGTGAAGGCAAAGAGTGTGTTCTGCACCAAATAGGTATCGCGCGTCATGAGCATGACAGCACCAAGGGCGAGTCCCATCGCAAAGCAGGCAACTAAATAAAGGAACAGAGCCACCGTTACGGAGAGCCAATGGGCATGAGGAAGACGAGCACCGAGTATGAACCCGGCAAGGATCGCCGGAATTGCTTCGAGGACAACCCGCGATAGCTGCTGAACTGCCGTGCCTGCGAAATACCCTGTTCGGCCAGCCGGTGCGAGCAGGAGCACCTCAAGTGTTCCTTCCCGATGCTCGGTAATGAGGGCGCGGGACACATTCATGATCATACTGACGGATAGGGTGGATAAGAGACCACCGATTACGGCATAGGTGAGGTAGTCATTGGTGCCTGCGAAACGGGCAAAGCTATCGTTCAATTGGCCTTGAATCCAGTAGTGGTAAGCAAAATAAGAAAGCAAAACCAGATAGAGTCCGCTGATTATATGACCAAAAGCGAATGACCAGGGGTAGGCCCGCAGATCAGAGCGCTGATTGCGCAGCCAAGTGGCCTTAGCGGTTTGCCAAATCATGTACGATCACCTCAGCTGAAGTAGTTTTAATGCAAGCTTTTAAGCAGGTTCGCAGGTTTGCGGGCTTGTAGGCATGGATCGATTATTGCTCTAGAAATTGACGGAGATAGACAATTGTCATTTCAGTTTCTTCCTTGCGGAGGCTATAAAAAATGTATGAGCCTTTGCGGAATGCAGCAAGCAGCCCCGCTTCCGTCAGCAGTGCAAGCTGTTTAGACACCGCTGCTTCCGAAATGGCCAGCTTTTGCGCAAGCTGTTGGGTGCAGTAAGGCTGGGTATGGAGCAGACGAATCATACGAAGTCGATTGGGATCAGCCAATGCTTTGAACAGGCGGACCATATCGGCAGGTACTTCATCGGACTTAAACTCGCCGGGAACCTGCACATGCAGGGGTAAGGTGAGCGTTCCATCCACGAAATCGATCAACAGATGCGGATAAATAAAGGTAGAGGGTTGGATCAGAATTTGATCAAGATCCGAATAGCTGAAGCGATGCAAGGTAGCTTTTTGCGCCTCAATGGCTTCCGCTGTAATGTGAAGCCGAGGGTGAAGTCTTCCTAAATGACGTGAGGGAGATTTCTCCAAAGCATCGGTGAAGGACTTCATATCTGCGATGAGCCACGGTTCAATTAATCGCCATTCGTCGCGAAAAGAAGTGTTCCAGTATTCTCGGACGAATGTTACCATAGTGGAACGGACTGCCAATGGGTTCTTAATCAACTCGGCATAATCCGCATCTAAGTCTGCTACCCAACCAGGCTTCTCTTCCGCATGCTGCGCCTCCCAGATTTCCGATAGCGGATGTGCATCGTTGAATAGTAAATCAGCAAATTCTGCATCGGGGAGTTGTTCTAGCTTCTGCAGAAGCTCCTCCACGGATAGTGAGGCCGCCATTTTATCCTCCAACCGATGCAGCGATAGCCAATGATCGGACACGGAGCCCAAGCGGTGAATTTGTAAACACAGTTGCTCAGGAAGCAGAGTAAGTGTCCGCTGTGCCCATTGATTGCGAAAGGGATGATGCTCCGGCTGCTCTAGTACATGCAGACTTGTAATCATTTCCGACCATGGGGAAACGAAGAGTTTGACGTTTTGGCGAAAAAAAGTCTCCCTCTCTAGCAAGGTATACATGGAAGTCGTCACTTCCTTTTCTGATTAACCAAATGGTTAATCATATTTCTTCCGGCTGAAAATTATCACTAGTATAGAGATGGGTGGTGAACGTGTCAAGATAAAAAAACGGCGTGATAGAAAATAGAGGATATGTGTAGGGCTCCGCGAATAGTTCTCTAATCAGGTGAAACGGTTCTATTGTCCCCGACAATTTGACAGAACAAGCATGGAAAAGAGGGCTAATCATGACGTTTCTCAAACGGATCCGGCATTATCGCGTCTACCGACGGATGGTGCTGTCTTATTTGCTGCTATCCGTAGCTACGATCGCATTACTTTCACTTACTTTATACACGATGTTCTCAGCGAGAGCCGTACAAGAAATTGATCGCTCTTCCAAGCAAATGTTAACGCAGGTTAGCTACACTTCCAATGTCGTATACGAACAGATCCAGACAATAACAGGACAGCTGCTGAGTGACCATGAGATGATGTCCTTTTTATACGCCACGGACGACAGTAAATTAGTTGATTACACGGCCAGTCTATTTCTGGCTAGAATTCAGGGTGTTTATCCATTCATCAAAAATCTCAGCATCTATAATTTCACTACTGGTGCTTACATTGACACGTTGGGACTCTCGCCCGATGCCGCCATGGGGAAGAAAGTCGATGCTAGTTACTTCGGCTTTTTTCCGCGAATCGTTAAGTCGCTGGGCGGAACCTCCTTCCGGTTACTGACCTTCAAAATCATTCCCGAGCGTTCTTTCACGAAAATTCCGCAATCGGCTATCGTGGTCGATCTGGACGAGAATTACATCCGCAATACGATGAAGACGATCAGTGGTTCCTCTGGGGATTCACTGACCTTTGTCATGGACGCAAGTGGTACGGTGCTTTCACACTCCGATCCGAAGCACTTCATGGAAAATTTCTCAGGAAACAATTATGTGAGAAGAATCCTCGATGATAACCGCGGGCAGGGTAGCTTCATTGAGAAGATCGATCATCAAAAGCATCTCGTCACTTATGTGAAGTCAGCTAATCTAGATTGGTACTTTATCAGTGTCAGGCCGTATGCGGAAATGATCTCTAATATTACGGAGCTTCGCAACTGGACTATTGTTATCGTTGTTCTGCTGCTTCTAGCCGGAGCCGGCTGCTCGTTGCTGCTCAGTGGGAATATTTATAATCCGATTAGAACACTGCTGGAGAAAGTGAACACAGCGAACGGTGCGGGTAACCAATCATTGTTCCGATTAGACGAATACGAGATGCTTAATGAAGCCTTCTCCCATTCAATCGAAACGGCGAAGATGATGGAATCAACCCTTCACCGATCAGCAAACGCCCTCAAGGACAGCTATATCTCTCATCTACTCAAAGGAAATGCCAATAGAATTGCGGTTTCTACTGAGATGAAGCGCGAATGGGAGAACTGGTTTGGTGGTCCTTACTTGACGGTGCTTTTATTTAAGATCGACGGCTATCAGGCTTTCCGCGAGCGGAATAACGCCTTCGACCGTGGGCTTTATCGGTTTGCGATCAGCAACATTGCCCTCGAAATATTAGGTAAGTCTTACCGGATCGACGTCGCGAATCTGGACAAGGATGAAATTGTACTTATCCTCCAGTGCGAGACTGAGAAACCGGGCGATAATCTCTACCTAATGCTGGGTGAAATTCAGGAGACGGTGGGCTACTATTACCGGGTCAGCCTTTCGGTCAGCGTCGGTGAACCGTCAGCCTCGGTCAGTGAAATCTCCAACTCCTACAAATCGGCGCAGGAGTACATGACCTCACGACTATTCCTTGGCCACGGTTGTGTGAGCACAGCCGGAATGCATGAAGCACAGGAGCAACATTCGCGCTACCCGACTTCAATTGAAAAGCGACTGATCGATGCAGTGAAGTTATGTCATCGCGTAGCCATTCGCAAGGAAATTGAAGAGTTCAGAGCATTTCTATCGGGCTGCACCTATGTGAAGGCCATGCAGGATACTAATTTTATGATACTCGGTACAATCCGAGAATTTGAGAGTATCACCGAATGGTGGAGCGTTGATGAACAGCAAATCTACAAATCGATGAATGGAATCCGCGATATCGAAACCTTGGATGACATGGAAAAACTTCTTGTGAGTCTGTGCTTCAATATCGTCGATATTCTTGAGGATAACAAGAAGAATACGAGCGTGGTCAAAAACGCAAAGATTATCGAGGATATCCAACAGTTTGTGCAGGAGCAGTACGTGGAGCATGGCCTGTCGCTGGAAGCCGCCGCGGATAAGGTAGGCTTCTCCTCCGGTTATATCGGCAAGTTGTTTAAGAGCATGACGGGTACCACCTTCAATGATTATGTCACGCATATCCGGATGGAGCAGGCAAAGATTCTCATTGCCACAACGAACGATTCTATTGCCCAAATCGGCGAACAGGTGGGTGTGTACAACGTGCCATACTTCACCACTCTGTTCAAAAAGAAATACGGAATGACACCATCCCAGTATAGGGAGCAGGCGTTGAAGAATGATAAAGGTGGAGAATGATCAGTAGTGGATAACTAATCATTATCAAAAAGACGATAAATCGGTGGGAATCAGCCGAATTATCGTCTTTTTGATAATGAAAGCTTCATTTTGAAAGCATGAATTTGGATTTGTGAAAGCATAGCCGATACTCGAAATTTACAGCTCACCGTCGTCCTCGTATGATCAAGTTAGCGAACAAGGCAAAACAAGGTAAGGGG
>JAIMBU010000885.1 GCA_023511325.1 Gorillibacterium sp. | reverse complement strand
TATAATAGAATGATGATATTTTTTAAAGGAGAGATGATGTTTTTTGAAGAAAAAGATGTCTCGTTTCTATTATCGTACGATGCAAGTGACCTTGCTGGGAACCACTACGCTTTCATTACTTCTCTTTCAAAGCTTGGCATTTGCCGATTCCACTGGTTCAACGAATTCAGCCTCGGTAACAGTAACTGCAACAACTGCTCCTCAGCAGGTCTTAACGGATCAAATGAGGCTGAGAATTGCGGCAGGCGAAATTGCAGCGCCTGAGACTATGTCCGTGGATTATTCGAAGGTGAAATTCACCAAGGAACAAGCGGTTGCTAAAGTGAAGGAATTGTTTCCTGTGCTGAAAGATGCCGAACCAACGACGATCGAATTAGGAAATTCGCACACCTACCCTGCTCCTGCCTACCAAATGATCTGGTATATTCAATGGAATTATCAAAATGGAAATTCAAGCTATGGCTTTAGCAGCGAAGTGGATGCCATCACAGGTGACTTACTGCAAACATCAATTCCAACATTTAATGATCTTGGAAACGAAGCCTATTATCCTCCTAAATTGACACGAGCAGAGGTATTAGTTAAAGCTAAGGCTTTTATCGCTAAGGCAGCAGCAACCATCGCCATTAAGGATCTCAAGGAAGAGGAGAATTACTCTAAGCTAAATGAAGCTCCCTTATTCGGGCCTGTTCAGTATACATTTTATTTCAACCTAGCTAAGAATGGTATATATTCTCAGATCAATTCCCTTACCCTGACAATGGATGGAGAAGGGAATGTCTTGCAATTTTTTCAATCATCCAACCAACTGGAGTATCCGTCCTCTACCCCAGTCCTTTCTCAGACGGATGCGGAACAGAAATTTACAGATTATTTCGATGTCATGTTGAATTATATCCCTATTTACAAGAATGGCGTCGTAACGGAATGGATACTTGGCTGGAAGCCTGTCAATACAGGGCTTTCGGCAATTGATGCGTTGACTGGTAAGGCGATCAATTATGAGGGAACGAATGTGTCAGCAACCATTACCTATTCTGACGTACCGACAACAGCAGAAACATTTAAAGCGAGAACCGAGAGCAATCCGCTTACGGCTGAAGAAGCTGCCAAACTAGTGGAACAGTCAACCCAGATCACCAAAGGTCACACGCTTATTGGACAATCACTAAGTAACTATTATAGAGATCCAGAGCGGCAGATCTGGAATCTGAATTGGGGAGACAAAGATCAATTTCTTAATCAGGGCTTTCCCAATCAGTCTACTGCTGAGGTAGATGCAATGACAGGTGAAATCCTCCGGTTTCAGCTCAATCAATTCGAACCCTATACAGTTCAGCAGGAATCAACCGTTTCTAGCGGAGCAACCAAGCTAACCAAGGAAGCATCCTTGCAAAAGGCGATCGAGCTGGTCAATAAATGGTATCCGAACGCTAGTGGTGAATTGAAGCTGGTTAATCATGGAGAAAGCTCAGGTGTGTCTGCTGATGGTACACAGTATAGCTATGAGTTTGCACGTTTCTATCAAGAAACGCTTGTATCTGAGAACATCGTAGCGATTACCTTAGATAGTTATGGTCAATTACAATCATATCAAGCTTACCGCGAGGCAGATTTTCAAAAAATAGTCAAAACCCGGACCATTAAAGTGAAAAAGGAAGTGGCGTTGGAAGCTTATCGAAAGCAATATAAACTGAGGCTGCAATATGCTCAATTTGGTGGTTATTCTGCCAAGCAGAATACGACACCGGAGATTCGGCTAGTCTATAGCCCACAGTTTATCGATATAACCCGTTCCAATAAAGCAATAGATGCACAATCGGGGGAATGGGTACCCATTTATGAAGAGCTTCCCCAACAACAGGTAGCGATCGTAGCACCTAGTGATTTAACCGGGCATTGGGCCGAAAAAGCACTCCGTACACTTGTCGACCATGGCGTACTGACTCCTGACGAAGCAGGAAAGGTGAAGCCTAACGAGACCATTAAGGTAGGCGATTGGTTTTCCATGATGGCTAAATCCATGACACCGTATTACGTCAGCAATTACAGTAATTACAGTGGCAATGAGCTTAAACCGGTTGCTGGCGTTGATAAAGAAAGTGTCTATTACAGCGCGGTAAGC
>JAIMBU010000884.1 GCA_023511325.1 Gorillibacterium sp. | reverse complement strand
GATTTACTCCTTTTGCCAGCCGCTTGTCATTGGCGACAGCCGCATTTTGGAACGTGCCGGGGGACTGGTTGGGAGTGAACTGAGCATCCATCGTGTTTCGAGTCCACGTGACGGATTGTTCCAGCATGGAACAGTCGATTGCATAGATCTTGGGTTACTAACGCCTGATCTGCCTTTCGGGAAGGTTTCTGCTGAAGCGGGCCATGCAGCTTACCAGTATATCGAAAGAGCGGTCGAACTGGCGAAGGAAGGAACAATTCAGGCTATCTGCACCGCACCGCTTAACAAAGAAGCACTGCAACTGGGTGGTCATCATTTTCCCGGTCATACCGAAATTCTAGCGACTCTGACGGGAACCCAGAGTTATGCGATGCTGCTGTCCGCGCCAGGACTCAAAGTCATCCACGTTACCACGCATCTCGGAATCATTGACGCCATAAAGAAAATCAATCCTGGTCGTGTATATGAAGTGATTCGGATTGCGGCTGAAACCTTGAGAAAAACCGGAATTGTCCAACCAAGAATAGCCGTCTGCGGGATCAATCCTCATGCTGGTGAAAACGGTTTGTTCGGTTACGGAGAGGAAGAAGAGAAGATTGTTCCGGCTGTCGAGCGAGCACAGCAGGAAGGGATTTTAGCTTATGGACCACTTCCAGCAGACACTCTTTTCTACCGGGCAAGGAAGGGCGACTTTGATATGGTCGTCGCCATGTACCATGATCAAGGTCACGGTCCTGTGAAAGTGTTGGGGCTTGAGGCTGGTGTGAATATTACTGTAGGGCTTCCTTTTATCCGGACTAGTGTCGACCACGGAACTGCTTTTGATATCGCCGGTAAAGGAATCGCCGATCCAAGCAGCTTGAAAGAAGCATTAATTCAAGCCGCCCAATTATCCACAGGTTACTCAAACCGAGAGATGGAGGGTAAGTAAATGAGCAGTGGACAAAAAATAAAATTAGGGCTTATCGGAACAGGGAATATCGGTGGGGTTCATATCAGAGAATTTCAGAAGCTGGCGGAAGAATGCGAAATAACCACCATAATGGATATTCAAACCGCTGTCGCTGAGGCCCGCGCCAAGGAATACGGGATTGCCAAGGTAGCCCTTACGGCAGACGAACTTGTACGAAGTCCGGAGGTTGATGCAGTCATCGTTGGGGTCCCTAATTTATTCCATGCTGAATTGGCAGTGCAGGCACTGAAGGCGGGAAAACATGTGCTACTGGAAAAACCGATGGGTATCAACGCAGCTGCAGCACGTGAAATCGTTAAAGCGGCTGAACAATCAGGCAAGGTGCTGATGGTTGCCCATCAAATGCGCTGGGAATACGTGCCCATGCAGATAAAGGAACAGGTAAACAGAGGAGAATTAGGACATATCTACACGGCTAAAGCCGGTTGGTTCCGGCGCAAAGGAATTCCTGGATGGGGCACATGGTTTACCAACAAGGAGCAATCAGGGGGTGGACCATTGATTGACATAGGTGTACACATGCTGGACCTTTCGCTTTATTTAATGGGAAATCCGAAGCCGGTATCGGTATTTGGCTCGACCTATGCGGAATTTGGACCGAAAAGCAAAGGGATCGGCACATGGGGCAAGCCTGATTGGAACGGGAGCTATGATGTGGAGGATATGGCTACCGCCTTGATTAAGATGGAGGACGGGAGTTCCTTGACGCTGGAGGTAAGCTGGGCCGTTCACATGGATACGGATAATACGCCATTTATTCATTTGATGGGTTCAGAAGGCGGCGCTTCCTACAGCGGCAGACACGGCAAACTGCTTACCGAAAAGTTCGACAGAGCGATAGAAGCGGAAATTCATGCACCCGATAATGATGATGGTTCACGCCAGCGCTTGAGTCAGCACTTTCTGGAATGTGTTCGGGAAGGAAAGGTCCCGGTTAGCACGGCGTGGAGTGGCTTCACCAACAATCTGATCCTGGACGCGATCTATGAATCATCGCGCACTGGCAAAGAAATAAAGCTTGATTGGAGCATTTAACGTAGCAGGTAAGAACGCACGAAATCCAAAGCGGACTCCGCTGCCCCCAAGCTAATACGATAATAAGAAAAAGAACAGTAATCATAAAAACGGATTATGGTGTCGGGATCCGTTTGCG
>JAIMBU010000883.1 GCA_023511325.1 Gorillibacterium sp. | reverse complement strand
CGATAGGTCAGCAGTCTTTGAGTGAATGGGTTACATACCGAGGTAATAATCTCACCCGTGATCACAAATATCATTTCCGTCACATTCGTATGCCAATGAGGTTGGACAATAATTCCTTTGCTCATATGCACATTGAAAAATCCATTCTGGATGGCCGGAAGTTGTTTTCCGAATAGCTGGGTGATGTAATTATGAGGATCGCGCTTATAATTGAGAACCCGATTGGAATCTGCGGCCAATGTTAAGTCAGGAGCTTGCAGGACAGTATTCATCTCCATTTTCTTCCCCCCTAATAGGTAAACGTCTATTTACTCTATGCCCAGGAGGAATTGATTGACACAAACCATGATACCGAAAAAGCTTCAGAATATAATCATTGCCCTTTCTCTTACCGCGTAGCTCGCATCGGGTTTCTGCCCTCGCAGGGTACCTTGGTCTGACACAATCCGCAGCCCGCCCCCGCCTTGGCATTCCCGCCATTAGCCACAGCCCAATCCCGAGATTCTTGCCCGTACACAAACTTCATGCAGGCTATCTTGTCATGCCCGTCTTTGGTTATCGCCTGTACCGGGCAACGGCTGATGCAGACTCCACAGTTTCCTTTGCTATGCAGCAAGCAATTTTCCGTATGACTTTTCACCGTTCTTGCATCCGGTTCCACCTGTAAGTCGGTTATAACGGAAAACAAGCGGATGGCTATGCCTTTTTCAGTTATGAATCCATCATTAATACTGAAGGTACCAAGTCCAGCAGCATAAGCGATATGGCGTTCCGACCAATTGGAAATTGGCCCAAAGGCAGAGCTTTGAACGCTATACCAGTCGGTACTCGGGGGCGCAACTACCCGATAACCAAGGTCTTGCAAATAACTCGTCAAGTGTTCGCGAATCGCATCGACAAAGTAATCATCCCCGAATGTACGAAGCAGCGCCCACTCTCGCGAGGCCCGTGTCTTCTGCGCCCGGTTAGCCTTGCGAATCGCTGCGCTGATTGGTAGCACCACACTGATTACCGAGCCTCCATTAAAGCTGTTTAGGCCGAATGTCCACTCAAAGGCCTCGCTCGGTGTTGCATGGTTGGGACCGACATGTACCTTATAGGCTTCAAATAAGGGATCGTCCGCTGCTGCATATTGCACAATCGGTTCCTCGAAGTAAGGCCCCTGCAGCTCTTCGGAAAAATTCATCTTGCTTTCCTGCACATAAGACTTGATTTCACTTACGATCACTTGTTTCATCTGCATACCTATTGCTTCCTTATCCATCTGATCCTTCCTCCCTTGCCTATCGAATCGCAACAGAGCCAGCTTTTCTATTCGTGTACGTACACGAATAGAACGTGAATTAACCCATCAAGAAAGGCTCTCGAAGTAACCCTCAACCCGGCAAACCCGATTGAGGCAACCCGAATAGTCTACGGCGCCAGCTTCTCCACCTTGGATAGCAGTGCTGTCAGTACCGTCATATCATCCTTACCTAGTGATTGCTCCAAAAAAAGCTGCGCTTCTGCCCAGAGCGGTTCTGTTGCCGCATGGACGGCTTTCCCCCGCTCCGTCAAAATCAATTGGCGGTTCCGGGTTCCTTTTGCAGCTGTATCCTGGACATAGTTTTTTTGCTCCAGTGCTTTCAGATTGCGGACGAGTGTTGTCCGATCCAACCGCATCACCTGCGCCAGATCACTTACACTTGTTATACCAAGCCGATTTATATGCTTAAGCAGTGAATATTGATTAATATTCACGCCACCTGGTGCGAGAAAGCGATCATACACTTCTGTGATGGCCAGTGAAGCTCGGCGTAAATTGATGCAGTTGCAGGGTGATGATAACTTCTCGTTCATTGTCTCCATGAATTATAAGTTCTCCTTAGTTATTATCGTGTATGTACACTATTTCAAAATTCCTCCTATCTGTCAACGTGTTTTAGAGGAATGGCCGGGTCACACAAGAAAAACAGGCTCCAACGCAGAACTGCGAAACCTGTTTTTTCGCTTTAACCCTTTGGGTGAATGGTTACGCTTGCTGGGACCACTAGCCGCCCAAGGAAGCCTTTATTATTTAATTTCCTTCATCTGCTTGCTTCTTAGCTGCCCGCAGGCTGCATCGATATCCGTGCCAATCTCCAGACG